>NZ_JAMHGA010000011.1 GCF_023660105.1 Desulfovibrio aminophilus
GGCGGGCGGGCCCGGGCCGCCGCCGCCCCCGCCCCCCCCCCCGCCACTATATGGTCCAGGGCCGCGCCCTGGCCGGGGTTCGGGGCGGGGAGCCCCGATATTCTCTTCTCTTTCAGGAGGCCTGCGCCATGACCGAACAGTACGCCGTGATCGGGCATCCGCTGGGGCATACGTTGAGTCCGCTGCTGCACAACTGGGGATTCCAGCGCAAGCATGTGGACGCGCGCTACGCGGCCCTGCCGATGACGCCCGGGGAGTTGGGCGGGTTCATGGAGCGGGTGCGCGACGGGGCCTTCGCCGGCCTGTCCGTGACCATTCCGCACAAGCGCGCGGTCATGGCCCACCTGGACGGCCTGACGCCCCGGGCCGAAGCCGTGGGCGCGGTGAACACGATCTTCTGGCGGGACGGCCTGCTGCTGGGCGAAAACACGGACGTGCTCGGCGTCCTGGAGCCCTTGCGGGGGCTGGGGCCGTTCCGTGGCGGGCTCGTGCTCGGGGCCGGGGGCGCGGCCCGGGCGGCGGTGGCCGCGCTCAAGGAGCTGGGCCTGGACGACGTGCTGGTGGCCAACCGCACGCGGGACAAGGCCGAGGCCCTGGCGCGGGAATTCGGGGTCAAGGCGGCGCCGTGGGAGTCGCGGACGACGCTCGGCGCGGACCTGCTCGTGAACACCACGCCCCTGGGCATGTCCGGCGAGCGGGTGGGGGAATGCCCCTGGCCCGGGGAAACGCCCATCCCCTCGGACCTCACGGTCTTCGACCTGGTCTACAACCCGCTGGAGACCATTCTCCTCCGCCGGGCCAAGGACGCGGGCTGCCGGACCATCTCGGGCCTGGAGATGTTCCTGCACCAGGGACTGGCCCAGTTCAAGCTCTGGACCGGGTTGGACCTGGACCCGGACCAGGCCCGCGAGGTGCTCCTGGACGTGCTCCAGGCCCCCTGATTTTTTTATGCCCCCCGCGCGGTCCAGGGCCGCGCCCTGGCCGGGGTCCGGGGGTGGAGCCCCCGGCTCTTCATCTTGACACCGCGCCCCCGCGCCGGTAGGCAGGCGGGACTGTTCTTTCCATAACGATTCCCTGGAAAACGGAAGACGGTGTGAGTCCGTCGCAGACGCGCTGCCGTAACCGGGATGACGCGCGGGGCATTCACTGGACCTTGGAGGTCCGGGAAGGCTGCCCCGGCCGGTCCGCATTGGACCGGAGGCGGTGATCCGCCCGCGCCCGGAAGCCGGAAGACGCTCCAGGGTTGTCGCTCATTCGGGCCTCGCGAACTGGGTTCGGAATGGACACGCCGCATGCCGGGGCCTTTTGCGCCCCCGGCTCCGCGCCGCCGTTCAGCCCGCTTTTGAGAAAAAGCGGGCTTTCCTTTGCCATTGCCCCGTCCGCCTGTATGCTCCGATATGAGCAGAATCCCAACGCGCAGAAGGAGGATTTGTTCATGTTGACGCAGACCTTGGGTTTCCCGCGCATCGGGCGCGACCGCGAATTGAAGCGGGCGGTGGAGGGCTACTGGAAGGGCGAGGTGGGCCGGGAGGCCCTGGCCGCCACGGCCGCCGCGCTGCGGGCCGAGCACTGGCGGATGCAGCGGGAGGCGGGCGTGGACCTGCTGCCCGCGGGCGACTTCGCGCTCTACGACCAGATGCTCGACCTGTCGCTCATGCTCGGCTGCGTGCCGACGCGCTACGCCGGTCGCGGGGAGCCCGGCCTGGACACGATGTTCCTCATGGCCCGGGGCGGCGTGGGCGTGGGGGCCATGGAGATGACCAAGTGGTTCGACACGAACTACCACTACATCGTGCCCGAGCTGGCGGCGGGACAGGCCTTCCGGCCCTCGGCCGGGCGGCTGACCGGGGAGCTGCGCGAGGCGGCCAGAGCGGGCCACGCGGCCAAGGCCGTGCTGCCCGGGCCGTTCACCTTCCTGGCCCTGGCCAAGGCGGCCGCGCCGGGCCTGGACAAGTGGTCCCTGCTGGAGCCGCTCATTGAGGCCTATGAGGCGCTGCTGCGCGAGATCGGCCGGGAGTGCGGCTGGGTGCAGATCGACGAGCCCGTGCTGGTGACGGGCCTGCCCGGGGCGGTCCGGGACCGCTTCCGGCCGGTGCTGGAGCGGCTGCGCGGGGCGACGGGCAAGGCCAAGCTCATGCTGGCCACCTATTTCGGCGGCGTCGCGGCCCAGGCGGACCTGCTGGACGGCCTGGCCGCGGACTGCCTGCACCTGGACCTGGTGCGCGCGCCGGAGCAGCTGGAGCCGGTGGCCAAGCGGCTGCCCAAGGCCTGCGCCCTGTCCCTGGGGCTGGTGGACGGCCGCAACGTCTGGCGCGCGGATCTGGGCCGGGCCCTGGCCCTGGGCCGCGAGGCCGTGGAACTGGTCGGCCCGGAGCGGCTCCTGGTCGCTCCGTCCTGCTCCCTGCTGCACACGCCCGTGGACCTGGCGGCCGAGACGGCCCTGGACCCGGAGGTGCGGGAGTGGATGGCCTTCGCGGTGCAGAAGTGCGGGGAGCTGCGCCTGCTGGCCGACGCCCTGGAAGGCCGGGACGTGGCGGCCGCGCTGGAGGAGAACGCCCGGATCATGGAGCGCCGCCGGAGCTGCGCCAAGGCCGTGAACCCGGCCGTGCGCGACCGGGCGGCCTCGGTGACGCCGGAGATGACCGCGCGCCGTTCGGCCTATGCGGATCGAGCCAAGGAACAGCGCACGCGCCTGGACCTGCCGGAGCTGCCCACCACGACCATCGGCTCCTTCCCGCAGACCACGGAGGTGCGCGCCACGCGGGCCGCGTTCAAGTCCGGGAAGCTGGACCGGGCGGGCTACGAGCAGGCCATGACCGGCTTCATCCGCCGGGCCGTGGAGGCCCAGGAGGCGGCCGGGCTGGACGTGCTCGTGCACGGCGAGCCCGAGCGCAACGACATGGTGGAGTACTTCGGCGAGCAGCTGGACGGGTTCTGCTTCACGAAGAACGGCTGGGTCCAGAGCTACGGCACGCGCTGCGTGAAGCCGCCGGTGATCTACGGCGACGTGTCCCGGCCCCGGGCCATGACCGTGGCGTGGTGGGAGAGGGCCGCCACGATGACCAAAAAGCCCATGAAGGGCATGCTCACCGGGCCGGTGACCATCCTCTGCTGGAGCTTCGTGCGCGACGACCAGCCGCGCTCGGCCACCTGCCGCCAGATCGCCCTGGCCATCCGCGACGAGGTGGCGGACCTGGAGCGGGCCGGAGCGCCCATGGTCCAGATCGACGAACCCGCCCTGCGCGAGGGCCTGCCCCTGGAGCCCGAAAAGCGCGGGGAGTACCTGGACTGGGCCGTGGAGTGCTTCCGGCTGGCCTCCACGGGCGTTTCCGACGCCACGCAGATCCACACCCACATGTGCTACGCGGAATTCAACGAGATCATCGAGCGGATCGCGGCCATGGACGCGGACGTGATCAGCATCGAGGCCAGCCGCAGCGGCATGGAGCTGCTGGAGGCCTTCGGCCGCTTCCACTACCCCAACGAGGTGGGCCCGGGAGTCTGGGACATCCACAGCCCGCGCGTGCCGGGCGTGGAGGAGATGGTCGGGCTCCTGGAGAAGGCCCTGCGGGTGATCCCGCGCGAACGGCTCTGGGTCAACCCGGACTGCGGCCTGAAGACCCGCGACTGGCCCGAGACCGAGGCGTCCATGCGGAACATGGTCGAGGCGGCCCGCAGGCTGCGGCGGCAGAAGGCGTAAAAAAGCGCCGGGGAAAGCCCTTTTTTGCAAAAAAGGGCTTTCCCCGGGCCCCTTCCTCAAAAAACCGTCACAGTGGCGCGGAGTGTCGGCGGCCGAAGCCGCCGAACGCTCCGCGCCACGCGATGGGCCGGGGCCGGGCGGCCCCGGGGCGTGTCGAGAAAGGCGAAAGAGCCTTTCTATGAAGCGGCGGAGCCGCGGACAAAGGCCTTCTGCAGGGCGGCGGAGGCCATCAGGCTCGCGCCGTGGGCCGTGGCGTCCAGGATGTCCGCGTCGGTCCAGCCCAGGGCCCGCAGGCCGTCCAGGTCGGCGGCGCTGATCGAGGCGGGCTCGGACAGGGCCCTGCGCACGAAGACCGCCAGGGCGGCCTCGCGTTCCTCCAGGGACTCCGGGGCCCGGCCCTGGGACAGGGCCTCCAGGTCGGCGGGGCTCATGCCCATGCGCTGGAGCAGGCCGCCGTTGAAGTCCAGGCAGGCCTCGTGGCAGGACAGGTTCGAGGCCGCGTAGCGGATGGCGGCCAGAAGCGGCGCGCTCAGGTTCTTGTGTCCCACGTAGTAGCGCATGGCGCCGAACTGGACCTGCTGGAGTTCCGGGCTGGCCGAGAGCAGGCGCATGGGCATGGGCACCTCGCCGAGCTGGTCGAAGATCGAATAGACCTCGGCCACGCTGCCCGTGGCCTGCCCGGGTTCCACCGTCTTGAGCAGAATCATGTGTTTCTCCTTTGGGTTCGTATTGTAATGGACCGGTCAACTATTTTCAGGCGCGGACAGGGGCGACGATTGCCGATGCCGCGCGGCCTAGGCCAGCAGATGGTCGAAGAGGAATTCCTCGAAGCGCAGCAAGGGCGCGGGGTCCTTCTCGACCTTCATGCGCAGGAGCGCGCCCTCCCAGGCGTCCAGGATGAAGCCGGCGGCCTGTCGCGGGTCCAGGCCGGACTTCAGCTCGCCGCGCTCGCGGGCCTGGGCCAGGAGTCCGGCCAACCGCTCGGACATGGCGGACATGGCGGCCTGGAGGGCCTGGCGCATGGCCGGAGAGAGGTCGCTCATCTCCTGGGCCAGGTTGCCCAGGGGGCAGCCGCGCGCGCAGCCGCCCTCGGCCTGGAACTCCCGGAAGGTCTGGAACAGGCGGCGCATGCGGGCCAGGGGCGGGGCGTCGCCCTGGTCCAGGAGGGAGGCGGAAATCCCGGCCATGCGCTGGGCGTGGTGCTCCACCAGGGCCAGGCCGAAGTCCTCCTTGCTCTTGAAGTAGAAGTAGAAGGAGCCCTTGGGCACCCCGGCGGCGGCCAGGATGTCGGCCAGCCCGGTGTTGTGGAAGCCCTGGCGGTGGATGAGGTCCGCCCCGGCGTCGAGAATGGCCTGCCTTGCGTCACGCTTCATGCGGCGACTAATAGACCAGTCGTCTAGCATCTGTCAACCGGCCGGCTCCGCCGGTTTATAGGAAGGCGGGAGAAGGTTGGTTCTCTAAAAAGGGCCGAAGACCCCCGGCTTCGCCGGGTTACAGAAAGCCGTGAAGAAGGCTGGTTTTCTCAAGAGGGCCGAAGGCCCCCCGCTCAGTCGACCTTGAGGATCACGGAGTAGGCGGAGAACGTCACCCAGGCGGAATCATCGGCGCGCAGGCCCAGGCGCTGGGCGCTTTCGGCCGTGGTCACGGAGCAGACCCGGGTGTCGTCGGCCAGGCGCACGATGACCTCGGCCGTGACCTGGCCCGCCAGCACGCGCTCGACCACGCCGTGCAGGCGGTTCTCGGCCGAGGAACGGGGCTCGGGCTCGCAGGTCTCCACCAGGACCCAGGGGGCCTTGATCTCGGCGGTGAGGAGCATGCCGGGCCGGATGCCCAGGGACTGCACGCTGTCCACGGTGATGATCGAGGAGATGGCGTGTCCGCCCAGGGTGGAAAGCTCCACGCGGGCCTGGATGTCGCCCTGGACCACGCGGGCCACCTTGCCGAAGAAGGCGTTGCGCGCGCTGGTCTTGCGGCGGGACTCGCGCTCCAGGATGTGTTCGGTGATGCGCTTCTTGTCCTCGGCGGAGAAGTCCAGGAAGGCGGCGGTGAGGTCCGCGGAGGACTGGCCGAGCAGGTCCTGGACCACCTTGAGGGGCATGTCGCCGCGCAGCAGCTCGATGGCCCGGGAGCGGCGCAGGACCGTGGGATTGGCCAGTTCCAGGGGGATTCCGGCGGCCCGGGCGCGCTCCTGGAACTTGCGGCGGATGTGGCCCTGGTCCATGCGGCAGAGCGCGCCGCGCAGGGGCAGGAGCGCGGGGTCGGCCAGGAGGCGGCGCATCTCGGCGGCGGCCTCGTCGGCCAGGCGCACCTCGCGCGTGCTCTTGCGGCCCCGGAAGCGGACCACCCCGGCCACGGGGTCCAGGTCCGCGGCGTCGTCCAGGGCCAGGACCTCGCCCAGGCGCGCGCCGGTGTGGCGCAAGAGGAGGTAGATGAGCAGGAGCCGCAGCCGCGACCGGCGCGTGTCCGCGCGGCGGGGCAGCTCGGCCCACTGGGCGAAGGCCTCGGTCAGCCGCGCCAGGTCGATGGTGTCCAGGTACTTCACCCCCTCGGGCACGGCGAACACGGCCGAGGGGTTGAGGCGGCCCGGGACGGGCTCCGGCGATGGTTGACGGCTCTTCATCCATGCAGGATACAAGGAGAGTGGCCGGAAGCCAAGGGGCACACGGATGAAAAAAAACGCGTGACAAGGCGCGCGGCGGCGGGTAAGGCTGGACTCACACGAGTTCTAAAAAACACGTGATAGTGCCGCCAGGCGGCGCAAGGAGGCGGGCCATGTATTTCTCCGTCGCCGGAATCGAAGTCCAGCCCTGGATTCCCCCGCTCACGGCCTTCTGCGTGTCCTTCTTCACCAGCATGGGCGGCGTGTCCGGGGCCTTCCTGCTCCTGCCCTTCCAGATGAACATCCTGGGCTACGTGAACCCCTCGGTGAGCGCCACGAACCACGTCTTCAACATCACGGCCATCCCGGCCGGGGTCTACCGCTACATCCGCGAGGGCCGCATGGTCTGGCCCCTGACCTGGGTGGTGGTCATCGGCACCCTGCCCGGGGTCTTCATCGGCTCGCTCCTGCGCGTGGTCTACCTGCCCGACCCGAGGAACTTCAAGTTCTTCGTGGGCCTGGTCCTGCTCTACATCGGCGGCCGGATGATCCTCGACCTGCTCAGGAAGCCCGCGCCGGGCCAGGACAAGAAGAGCGCCGAGAAGCGCTTCCAGGAGACGGTCAAGGCCTGGCGCAGCCGCGCCGAATCCACCGGCGAGAAGCTCCCGGCCGTGCGCGTGACGCGCTTCAGCACCACGCGCATCGCCTACGAATTCTACGGCGAGGCCTTCGAGATATCCACCCCCGGCATCCTCTCCCTGAGCCTCGTGGTGGGCGTCATCGGCGGCACCTACGGCATCGGCGGCGGGGCCATCATCGCGCCGTTCTTCGTCTCGGTCTTCGGCCTGCCGGTGTACACCGTGGCCGGGGCCGCGCTCATGGGCACCTGCGTCACCTCCCTGGCGGGCGTGACCTTCTTCCAGGTCATCGCGCCCTGGTTCCCGAACCAGTCCGTGGCCCCGGACTGGATCCTGGGCCTGCTCTTCGGCCTGGGCGGCATGGCCGGGATGTACCTCGGCGCGCGCTGCCAGAAGTTCGTGCCCGCCCGGTACATCAAGTGGATGCTCGGAGCGGTCATCTTCTGGATGGCCCTCAAGTACGTGGTGGGCTTCTTCCTCTAACCGCACCGCCGGCCAACGGCCGCACCGGCGGCCGGCGCGGCCCACCAGCAGACCCGGGGCCCCCTCCTCCCCGGGTTTTCGCGTCCGTTTCCCGCGCCTTGACCCCTGGTCCAGGGCAATGCTATCGTCTGGCGACGATCATCCAAGTTACTGATAATAAAGACTGACGATGGAGGACGGAATGGACGAGCGCACGCTGACCCACGCCGACCTGGCGCAAGGGGCCGGGGTCTCGGTGACGAGCATCAAGAGCTACCGGGCCAAGTTCCCGGGCTTCATCCCGGTGGCCTCCTGGACCAAGCCCATCCGCTTCCGGCCCGAGGCCCTGCCAGTGTGCGTCCGCATCCGCGCCCTGTTCGCCGAGGGCCGGAGTGTGGCCCAGGTGCGCGCGGCCCTGGCCCAGGAATTCCCGGAAAACGCCGCCGAGAAGCCCGCGGAGGAGGTCCGGAACCCCTTCGCCGCCGGAGTCAGCGAGCGCTCGTTCCAGGAGTTCTTCCAGGCCGCCGGAAAGATGATGCAGGGCATGGCCGCCCTGGCCACGGCCCAGGCCCGCGCGGACCAGCGGCTCACGCGCCTGGAGCGGGCCCTGGAGGACCTGGCCTCGGTCCAGGCCCAGGGCGCGGAGGCCATGACCCGGCTGGCCGCCGAGATCGGGGAATGGTCCGCCGGGGCGGCCCGGCCGCGCAAGGTCGTGGCCGTGCGCGGGACCGAGGGCCGAACCGAGACCTACGCCTTCGAGGAGCGCGCCGAGCCCGCGCCGAAGCCCGCGCCCTCGGACCTGCCGCCGGAGCCCCTGCTCGGCCTGCCCGTGGCCATACGCACCGAGCGCGGCGAGTTCCTGGGCGTGCCCGGCCGCCTCTCCCTGGCCGCCTTCGCGGCCGCCCTGGAGCGCCAGGCCGGGAGCCCGGCGGACTGGACCCGCGCGGAGGACGGCTTCGTGCTCACTCTCAACCTGGGCGGCGCGGCCCACGCCCTGCGCTTCAACCCGGCCACCTCGCCCAGCGGCGTGGAAGTGGCCCTGCTGGCGGGCCTGGACCTGGACGGCGGCGAAACCACCCCGGCCTTCATCCAGGAATTCGTGCGGCAGGTGCGGGAGCGGATGGACAGGGCGTAGGGCGCGCGGCCCTACTTCCCCTTCTCGATCAAGGCGCTGAAGAAGAATTCGCCCAGCGGCGTATCGTGCGGCGTGGTCCAGGTGCGCGTCACCCGGGCCTTGTCCGCGCGCTTGCGGAAGCCCTCCACCAGCAGCTCGTTCTCGTCCGGGTTGAGCGTGCAGGTGATCACGGCCATGACCCCGCCGGGCCGCAGGGCCTCGTAGGAGGCGTCCAGGATGGCCGCCTGGAGCCGGGTCAGGTCGCGCACGTCGCGCAGGCCGCGCTTCCACTTGATGTCCGGCCGCCGCGAAAGCACGCCCAGGCCCGAGCAGGGCAGGTCCAGGAGCACGCTGCCCGGGGAGGAACGCAACGGCGCGGGACGGTCCGCGCGGGCCCGGAAGCAGGGCACCTCGGGCATGTCCCGGCGCAGGGCCCTGAGCCGCCCCAGGTGGATGTCCGAGGCGATCACGGACTTGCCCAGCTCCAGGAGGTGCCGGGTCTTGTTGCCGCGCCCGGCGCAGGCGTCCAGCACGGGCTCGGGCCAGGCCCCGGGGGCCAGGACCGAGAGCGCGGCGCGGGCCACGAAGCTCTGGCGCGTCACGTACTGCGCGGCCTCGCCGTCCAGGTCCAGCTCCGTGGCCGGGGGAAAGGCGAAGGCCCGCCCCTCGCGGGCCAGCAGGTCCGGGTCGTGTTCCAAGGCCCGGGCCAGGTCGCGGCCCTGGCGTCCGTGGGAGACCACCAGCCCCAGGGCCGGGGCCCGGGTCTGGGCCGCCAGGTAGCCCTCGGCGCGCTCCTGGCCGTAGGCCGAGAGCCAGAGCCGCACGATCCACTCCGGGCAGGAGTGCCAGCGGCAGAGAAATTCCACCTCGTCGGCCGCGCCCTCGCGGTAGAACCCGGGCTCGCGCGGAGCCGCCCCCAGATCCGAGACCCGGCGCAACACGGCGTTGAACAGCCCGGACAGCCGCCCCTCGCCCTGGCCCTTGGCCCAGTCCACGGCCCAGGACACCGAGGCGTAGGCCGGAACCTTGTCCAGGAAAAGAATCTCGTAGGCCGCCAGGCCCAGTCCCAGGGCCAGGTTCTCGGGCATGGCCCCGGGCTTGCCCAGGAAGCGCGAGAGCACGTGGTCCACCCGGCCCTTGAGCCGCAGGTAGCCGTAGGCCAGCTCCGTGACCAGGCCCGCGTCGCGCGGGTCCAGGCGTTGGGCGCTCAGCGAGGCGTCCAGGGCGGCCTGGACGTCCTGGCCGCGCCAGAGGCACTGGGAGAGCGCCCGCAGGGCAACGCCCCGGGCCGGGGGCAGGGGCTTACCGGGCCGAGCCACGTCGTCCCCCCTCGGCGGCTTCGCCGCGCCCCGAACGGGCATCGCCTGATCTCAAGATTCCGCCGTCCTTCCGCGCCCGCGCGGCGTCCAGGTCATTGGCCTCGCCGCTGCCCTGGGCCGTGCCCGCGCCCTTTTTCCGGCCCTCGCGGTACTCCGGGGCCAGGAAACGGGCCAGGGCCTCCTCCAGCCGCTCCATGCGCACGCGGGTGTCCAGGCAGGGGCCGTTGGGCCGCTCGTTGAGCACGCCGAAGACCGGCAGGGGGTAGGTGTCCTGGATGCCGGAGGAGAGGTCGCGGTCGCAGGCCACGGCCACGATGAGCCGGGGCCGCTTCTGGACCACGATGCGCCGGGCGATGGTCCCGCCCGTGGCGATGGCCAGGTGCACGCCGTACTTCTCGTGCAGGCCGAGCAGCTCGTTGATCGGGCACTTGCCGCAGCGCTTGCAGTTGAAGATGTCGTAGGTCAGGCGCATCTCGCAGCGGCTGTTCTGGAGGCAGTGGGGCATGAGCAGGAGGATCTCCTCCGGCCGGTAGGTCCCGGCCTCGGAGAGCACGAGCTCGTTGTTCACCTTGATGAAGGAATGCCGGATGTCCTCCTTGGAGATGCCGAACAGGCGGCCCAGGAGGGTGATGAGCGGCAGGTAGAGCTTGATGGTCACGCCCCGGAAGCGGCGGGCGAACGGGAAGGAGCGCTTGAGCACGAGATTGAGCAGCAGTCCGGCCCCGGACCAGCAGACCAGGAGCACGAGCACGGCCACGATGACGCCCCAGCCCCAGGGGGCCAGGGGGTGGATGGCGGTCAGGCCCACGTAGGGCACCCACCAGAGCAGGATCAGAAAGGCGCACACGAGCAGGCAGGTCCCCAGGATGAGGCCCACGAACAGGCGTTTGCGCGCGTCATGTTCCATGCGTTTCTCGGGCGGCTCGGCCGCGTCGCGCCGGACGGCCCGGCGTCGGCGGGGGACGCGGCCGTTCAGCAGTTGGTCTTCAGGTAGCCGCAGGCGAAGGCCGAGGCCGAAAGGGCCTTCCTGCCCTCGGGCTGCACGGAGGGAGTCAGGTAGAGGCGGTCCGCGGTCTGAATGGCGATGTGGCCGTCCATCTCGCCCAGGATCGTTCCGGGCTCGGCCTTGTGCTCCGGCTCCGGTCCTATTTTTCCCGGGGTCAGGGCGAGGCGCAAGTCTTTTTTGCCGTCCGGCGACCAGCGGAAGAAGGCCCCGGGCCAGGGATGCATGGCCCGCGCGCGGTTGTGGACCTCCTGGGCCGGACGATTCCAGTCGATGAGCCCCTCGTCCTTGGAGAGCTTGGGGGCGTAGGTGGCCAGGGAGTCGTCCTGGGGCACCACGGCCAGGCGGCCGTCGCGCAGGCGCTCCAGCGCCTCCACCAGGAGCAGCCCGCCCATCTCGGCCAGCTGGTCGTGGACCTGTCCGGCGTGCTCGTCCCCGCCCATGCGCAGGGCGCGCTGGAGCAGGATGGGCCCGGAATCCAGGCCCTTCTCCATGCGCATGATGGAGATGCCGGTGACGGTCTCGCCGTCCAGGATGCAGCGCTGGATCGGGGCCGCGCCCCGGTACTTGGGCAGCAGGGAGGCGTGGACGTTCACCGGCATGAGCGCGGGGACGTCCAGCACGGCCTGGGGCAGGATCAGGCCGTAGGCGGCCACGGCCAGCACGTCGGGCCGAAGCGCCCTGAGCGCCTCGACCTCGGCCGGGTCCTTGAAATTCTCGGGCTGGCGCACGTCCAGGCCGTGCTCCAGGGCCAGGGCCTTCACCGGCGAGGGCTTGCAGGCGAGCCCCCGGCCGCAGGGCCGGTCGGGCTGGGTGTAGGCCGCGAGGACCTCGCCGCCCTCCCAGGCCAGCAGATGCTTCAGGATCACGGCCGCGAAATCCGGCGTGCCCATGTAGACGATCTTCACGCCTGCGCCTGTTCCCGGTTCTTGCGCCACTTGGCGATCTTCTTGTCGTAGAGGGCCCGCTTGAGCCGTCCCGCGTGGTCCACGATGGTCACGCCGTCGAGGTGGTCGATCTCGTGCTGGAGGATCACGGCCAGCAGGCCCTCGGCCCGGATGCAGACATCCTGGCCCTTCTCGTCCTGGGCCTTGACCGTGACGGTCTCCTTGCGCCTGATCTTGGTGCTGAAGGCGGGCACGGAGAGGCAGGACTCCTCGGATTCCTTCTCCCCGGCGCTCTCCACGATCTCGGGATTGACCAGGATGCGCAGGGCCTTGCGCTCCTTGGGTCCGGTGTCGTCCACGGTGATGAGCCGGATGCCCTCGCCGATCTGGGGCGCGGCCAGGCCCACGCCGTCCTTCTCGTACATGGTCTCGACCATGTGGCCGATGAGCTCGCTCAGCTCGGGCGTGACCGCCTCCACCCGGGCGCACTTCTCGCCCAGGCGCGGGTCGGGATATTTGACGATCTCCAACAACATGATCTCTTCCTTCTTCCCGGCCTTTCCCATCGGGTCCAGGGTTCAACCCTGGCCGGGGTCCGGGGGTGGAGCCCCCGGCCTGCCGGAGGCATTCTAATCCGTCTTCTCTTCCTGCTTCTCTTCCTTCTTCTCGGCCACGTCCTCGCGGATGCGGATGCCCAGTTCGCGCAGCTGCTTGGGAGCCACGACGTTGGGCGCCTCGGTCATCAGGCAGGTGGCCTTCTGGGTCTTGGGGAAGGCGATCACGTCGCGGATGGACTTGGCCCCGGTGAGGATCATGATAAGGCGGTCCAGGCCGAAGGCAATGCCGCCGTGGGGCGGCGCGCCGAACTTCATGGCGTCCAGGAGGAAGCCGAACTTGGCCTCGGCCTCTTCCGCGCCGATGCCCAGGACGTTGAACATGGCCTGCTGGAGCTCGGCGGTGTGGATGCGGATGGAGCCGCCGCCCACCTCATAGCCGTTGAGCACGAGGTCGTAGGCCCGGGACAGGGCGTTGCCCGGGTCCGAGGCCAGCAGGTCCATCTGGCCGGGCTGGGGCGAGGTGAAGGGATGGTGGCGGGCCACCCAGCGCTTCTCCTCGGGGTCGAACTCCAGGAGCGGGAAGTCCGTGACCCAGAGCGGGGCGAAGGTCCCCTCGGGCACGAGCCCGGCGGCCTCGGCGATGCGCACGCGCAGGTTGCCCAGGGAGGCGTTGACCACGTCCGGGGCCGCGGCCTGGAAGAAGACGATGTCCCCGACCTCAAGGCCCAGGCGCTCGGTGAGCCCGGCGCGCTCGGCCTCGGAGAGGAACTTGGCGATGGGCGACTGCCACTCGCCCTCCTTGATCTTGATCCAGGCCAGGCCCTGGGCCCCGTAGATCTTCACGAACTCGGTGTGCTCGTCGATCTCCTTGCGGGTCATCTCGCCGCCGCCGGACACGCGCAGGGCCTTGACCAGCGGGGCCTTGGCGAAGAGCTTGAACTCCGAGCCGCGCACGATGTCCGTGCATTCCACGAGCTTCAGGCCGTAGCGCACGTCCGGCTTGTCCAGGCCGTAGTCCCGCATGGCCTCGTGCCAGGTCATGCGCGGGAAGGGGTCGGGCAGGCTCTGGCCCAGGGTGTCGGCGAACACGGCGCGGACCATGTTCTCGGCCAGGCCCATGACCATGGCCTCGTCCGCGAAGCTCATCTCGATGTCGATCTGGGTGAACTCGGGCTGGCGGTCGGCGCGCAGGTCCTCGTCGCGGAAGCACTTCACGATCTGGTAGTAGCGCTCCATGCCCGAGACCATGAGCAGCTGCTTGAACAGCTGGGGGGACTGGGGCAGGGCGTAGAAGCTGCCCTGGTTCAGGCGGCTGGGCACCAGGAAGTCGCGCGCGCCCTCGGGCGTGGACTTGGTCAGAACCGGGGTCTCGATCTCCAGGAAGCCGTTGGCGTCCAGGAAGCGGCGCACGCTCTGGGCGGCCTTGTGGCGCAGCACGAAGTTGCGGGCCAGCTTCGGACGCCGCAGGTCCAGGTAGCGGTGCTTGAGCCGGAGCATCTCCGAGGTGTCCACGCGGTCCTCGATGGGGAAGGGCGGGGTCTCGGAGGTGTTCAGCAGCTTCCACTCCCGGGCCACGATCTCCACCGCGCCGGTGGTCAGGTTCGGGTTGCTCATGCCCTCGGGCCGGGCGCGGACCACGCCCTTGAGGGCCACCACGTACTCCACGCGCAGGGCGTGGGCCCGCTCGTGGGCCTCCGGGTGCTCGGGGCTGAACACGCACTGGGTCAGGCCCTCGCGGTCGCGCAGGTCGATGAAGATGAGCCCGCCGTGGTCGCGGCGGAACTGCACCCAGCCCATGAGGCAGACCTCGGCCCCGATGTCGGCGGCCGTGAGCGCGTTGCAGTGGTGCGTGCGCCGCCAGCCCGCCAGATCCTCGATGACCCGGTACTCGTCGTAAGAGCGTTCTTCCTGAATGGGTTCGGACATATTTTCCTCGCGATCGCGGTGTTATTCCTCGGTGCGCTCCGGCAGGGCCGCCGAGAGCAGGGCTTCCAGGCCGGACACGGCAACCATGGCCAGCAGGCGTTCCCGGGACACGTGGCGCTGCTCGGCCGCGCCGCCCATGTCCTTGATGAGCACGAGCCCCTTGTCGAACTCCTCGCCGCCGACCACCAGGGCCATGCGCGCGCCGGACTTGTTGGCCCGCCGCAACTGGCTCTTCAGGCTGCCCGGGGCGTAGGCCACCTCGCCGGAGAGCCCGCGTTCGCGCAGGCCCTGGGCCAGGATCAGGCACGGGTTCACGGCCCGTTCGTCGAGCACGGCCAGATGGAAGTCCGGCCGGGACTCGGGGCAGTGCTCCAGAAGCATGGCCAGGCGCTCCATGCCGCAGGCGAAGCCCACGCCGGGCACGTCCGGCCCGCCCAGGGAGCCGATCAGGCCGTCGTAGCGGCCGCCTCCGGCCACGGCCGTCTGGGAGCCGATCTCGCCGGAGGTGATCTCGAAGGCCGTGCGCTGGTAGTAGTCCAGCCCGCGCACCAGCCGGGGGTTCAGGGTGTAGGCCACCCGCGCGGCGTCCAGCAGGGCCTTCACGGTGTCGAAGTGCTCCCGGCAGTGGCCGCAGACGTGGTCCGTGATGTGCGGGGCGTCCTTGGTCAGCTCCCTGCACCCCGGCACCTTGCAGTCCAGGACGCGCAGGGGGTTGGTCTCCACCCGGCGGCGGCAGTCCTCGCAGAGCTTCTCGCGGTCCAGCCCGGCGAAGAAGGCGGTCAGGGCCTGGCGGAACATGGGGCGGCACTCGCGGCAGCCCAGGGTGTTCAGCTCCACGGAGAGGCGGCTCAGGCCGATGTCCGTGAGGAACGTCCGCAACATGAGGATGAGTTCGGCGTCGGCCTGGGGCTCGTTCGCCCCGAGAATCTCGGCGTTGATCTGGTGGAACTGGCGCTGGCGGCCCTTCTGCGGCCGCTCGTAGCGGAACATGGGGCCGGCGGTGTAGTACTTGCGCACCTGCCCGGGCTGCCAGTCCCCGCCCTCGATGAAGGCGCGCATGACCCCGGCCGTGGCCTCGGGCCGCAGGGTCAGCAGGCGGCCCTTGCGGTCCGGGAAGGTGAACATCTCCTTGCCCACCACGTCCGTGTCCTCGCCGATGGACTTGGCGAAGAGCTCGGTGTGTTCCAGGATCGGAGTGCGCAGTTCGCCGAAGCCGTAGCGGCCGAAGACCGCCCGGGCCCGGGATTCCAAAAACGTGAATTTGGCCGCCTCTTCCGGGAAAAGGTCGGCGAACCCTTTGATTTTCTGGATTTTCATGGCGTGACCGAAAGCCCCTTTCGCAGCGCCGGTGATTGCCGGAGATTCCCGGCCGGTGCAAACGAAATCCGTTAGTCCAGGAAGGGGCGACTTGTCAAAACGGGCTTCGCCCGCCTCCTGGAAAACCAGGGGAAACCCTTCCACCGAGTCTGGACATCCACGGGAAAAACGATACTCCCTTTCCAGGGACCCCGCCCCCTTTTTGAACAACGACAAGGAGAACCCGCGTGGAATACCCGCTGCGCCGCGTCAAACGGAAACTCGACGACGAGGCGGCCCTTGATATCCTCCGCCGCCGCACCTGGGGCGTCCTCTCCCTGGTCGGCCCGGACGGCGAGCCCTACGGCGTGCCGATCAACCACGTCCTGCTGGAGGAAGGCGGCAAAAAACGCCTCCTGTTCCACTGCGCCCGCGAGGGCCGCAAGATCGACTGCCTGAAGCGCACCCCCAGGGCCTCCTTCGTGGCCGTGGAAAACCCCGAGACCCTGCCGGACAAATTCAGCACCGCCTACGCCAGCGCCCTGGTCTCCGGCCCGGTGGAGATCGTGGACGACCCGGACGAGAAGCGGGCCCTGCTCGCGGCCTTCGTGCGCGGGCTGGCCCCCGCGTTCCAGGAGCGCGGCCGCAGGCACATCGAGCACAGCCTGAAAAACTGCCTCGTCCTCACCCTGGAGATCGAACATCTCTGCGGCAAGGGACGCAAAAAAGAGGAGCCCTACGCCCTCGCCCACCTCGGCTTCGCCGAGTCATAGAAAGGCCGAGAGGGTTTCTGTTCCTTTCATGACGCGGAAGATATCCGCGCGTATTCAACACCGGCCCGGCCGGGGAGGGATTCCATGCCGTTCGTGAACATCCGCATCACCCGCGACGGGGCCACCGCCGAGCAGAAGGCCCGGCTCATCAAGGGCGTCACCGACCTCCTCGTGGAGGTCCTGGACAAGAATCCGGCCACCACCGTGGTCATCATCGACGAGGTGGACACCGACAACTGGGGCATCGGCGGCGAGAGCGTGACGAAACGGCGCCTGGCTTCCCCGGTTCAGGAAAAGGCGGAACAGCCGTCATGAACCTCTTCCGGCTCCTCCTGCTCCTGGCCGCGCTGCTGGCCGTCCCGGCCGCGTCCTGGTCCTACGGCGTCGAGCGCCAGGGCGAGGCCTACTTCTGGCACAAATACGACGACAAGCCCTCCGTGGCCCTGCGGCCCGACCAGGGCCGGGCGGCCTTCGAACGCGTCAACGCCCCGGCCAACGTGATCCTCACCGGCCTGGGCCCCTCGGAAGGCCAGACCCTGACCCTGGACCGGACCGGCATGCGCCAGGTCCTGGACCTGCTGGGCAAGGCCGACCCCCTGCCCGACGACTGCCCCGGCGTGCCCCTGTTCGGCTACAAATCCGCCCGCCAGGGCGACTCCACCGTGCTGCTCGTCGCGGTGGACGCGGCCGACACCCCCGGCAGCCGCGTCTACATGGCCGAACTGCGCGCCGACGCCCGAGGCCTCAAGTCCAAGAGCCTGCGCTCCAGCCAGGCCGTGCACGCGGGCATCGCCACCCAGAGCGGACTGCGCCTGGGCCTGACCCGCGCGCAGGTCGCGGCCATCCTCGGCTGGCCCCAGCACGAGGACAAGAAGTCCATGGAATACGGCGCGGTCCAGGAACAGGCCTTCAGCCCGGACGAAATCCGGGCCCGGGGCCACGAAAAGGACGCGGGCGGCGGCCCGGCCTCGGTCTACCGCGTCATCCACCTCGCCTTCGACAAGGAGAGCCGCGTGAGCCGACTCTGGCTCTACCACCGCGTCTCCTGGGACACTCCCCTGGCGAACCCGGCCGGCATGGGCCGCCCCGCCTCGCGCACGCCCCATCCCAGCGGCGAGGACATCCCCTTCGGCAACTGGCGCATCGTGGAAATGGACGTGAAGAATCTCTGGCGCGGCTTGCTCCCGCCCGTGTACCGGCTGGTCCCCATGAAGGACGGCACCCTGGAGCGGGTCAAGGCCATGGGCCGCGACCCCAAGGATTTCTCCATCCGCGGCGAGGGCCCGGCCGACCCGGACAGCGACGGGTTCATCGTCCTGCCCCTCAAGGCCCGCACGGACTTGCGCCAGGGCCGGGGAAGCCTCCTCCGCACCCAACCCTGACCGGGGGGCTTCGCCCCGTTATAGAAAGGCACGAGAGGGGGTTCGCCTTTCCATGAACCGGCGAAGCCGGGGGGCTTCGCCCCGTTACGGAAAGGCGCGGGAAGGCTTTCGCCTTTCAGAAAAGGGCCGAAGGAACCGTGACCCTGCTCTTCGCGGCCAAGGACACGGAGCGCAACAACGCCGCGGCCCTGCTGGAATTCCTGGAAGAGGGGAAGGCCTGAGGCGGATCAGCCCATGCCGGGCTCGGCCTTGAGCGTGCCCACGGGCGTGAGCGGCTTTTCGTCCACGTAGTCCACGCGCAGGGCCGCGAAGGCCCCCAGGCAGACGGGGTAGAGCGGGGCGTTGAGGTATTTCCAGGGCGCGGCCTCGCGCCAGGTGGACTTGGGACCGGGCAGCACGGAGCGGGCGTAGCGCGGCGGACGCCCCAATCCCTGCTCGGCCATGCGCCGCATCTCGGGCCAGGAGAACCAGCGGGCCCGGCCCAGGGAGTGGCCCGGGCGGTTGCGGCCGTGGGACAGCCAGTACAGGGACCAGCGGTTCAGGAAGCCCACCAGCACGCCCCGCGCCGCCACTCGCGCGGCCTCGCGCAGCGCGCCCAGGGGATCGTCGCAGAACTCCAGCACGCTCCAGAGCACCACGTAGTCGAATTCATTGTCCTCGAAGCCCAGGCTCTCGCCGTTGGCCACCTGGATGTCGGCGCGCTTGCCGAGGCGTTCGCGGGCCGCGGCCACCATGGACTCGGAGCGGTCCACGCCGGTGACGTCGAAGCCGGTGTGGTAGAGCAGGTCCAGGAACAGGCCGGTGCCGCAGCCGACCTCCAGCAGGCTCTTGCCCCGCCGGGGCCAGCCCGCCACCACGGCCTCCAGCAGGCGGCGCTCGGCGGCGAAGGCGAAGCGGCCCTCGGGGGTTTCGAACCAGCGGTCGTAGCGTGCGGCGTCCCAGCTCATCCCGTTTCCTTTCCCGAACCACGCGGCCCCCGCTCGCCAGGCGGCCCCCGGCGGCCCGATGGTCCGCCGGAGGCCGGAAGCGACGGGGATTCCGGCCTGGACCGGGGAAACGCTCCCCCGGCCGTCGGCCGCATCTTCCTACATATCGAGGGCGTCGGCAACCTTGCCCACGAGCTTCTCGGAGGGCGTGAGGGTCTTCTTGCCGGGCTCCCACTTGGCCGGGCAGGCCTCGGCGGGGTGGTCCTTGAGATAGACGTTGGCCTTCATCTTGCGCGCCAGCTCGTCGGCGTTGCGGCCCACGTTGTAGAAGTTCACCTCCGAGCCGACCAGCACGCCCTCGGGGTTGATGATGAAGGTGCCGCGCAGGTCCAGGCCCGTGGCCGGGTCCCAGACGTCGAAGTAGCGCGAAACCTCGCCGTTGGGGTCGGCGGCCATCTTGAACTTCACGTTCCGGAGCAGGCGCTCGTCGTTCTTCCAGGCCATGTGCACGAACTTGGTGTCCGTGGACACGGAGAGGACCTCCGCGCCCAGCTTGACCAGCTCGGCGTGCCTCTCGGCCAGGTCGGCCAGCTCGGTGGGGCAGACGAAGGTGAAGTCCGCCGGGTAGAAGACCAGGATGGTCCATTTGCCCTGTTTCCTCAGGTCGGCCAGGGAGACCTCGCCGAAGCCGCCCTCCGTGGGATCGTAGACCTCCAGGGTGAAGTCCCGGACCGGCAGGCCCACCTTGGCGCATTCCAGCAGTTCGTCATACTCGTCGTGTCCACAGGACATGTTGCTTTCTCCTTGCTCTGAATTTAGGGTACACTAGATTTTCCCGCTAATTGATAATAATAATCATCTGGCGCGGCAGCGTCAAGAACCGCGTCGTGACGATTCGAATTCCGACAACCAACAAGGATTCGTCCCCATGACCCTGATCCACGGCTTCCGCACCATCGGCGAACAGGACATCCCGGAGATCCGCACCCGCGCCCTGGTCTACGAGCACGTCAAGACCGGCGGCCGCCTCCTCTCCCTGGTCAACGAGGACGAGAACAAGGTCTTCGGCGTCAGCTTCCGCACCCCGCCCCGCGACTCCACCGGCGTGGCCCACATCCTGGAGCACTCCGTGCTCTGCGGCTCGCGCAAGTATCCGGTGAAGGAGCCCTTCGTGGAGCTGCTCAAGGGCTCGCTGCAGACCTTCCTGAACGCCCTGACCTTCCCGGACAAGACCTGCTATCCCGTGGCCAGCACCAACGCCCAGGACTTCCACAACCTCATCGACGTCTACCTGGACGCGGTCTTCCACCCCCGGCTCACCGAGAACACCCTGCGCCAGGAGGGCTGGCACTACGACCCCGAGAGCCCCGAGGGCCCGCTCCACTTCAAGGGCGTGGTCTTCAACGAGATGAAGGGGGCCTATTCCTCGCCGGACAACCAGCTCTACGAATACTCCCAGCACGCCCTGTTCCCGGACGTGACCTACGGCCTGGACTCCGGCGGCGACCCGGAGGCCATCCCGGACCTGACCTTCCAGGACTTCATGGCCTTCCACCGGGCCCACTACCAGCCGACCAACGCCTTCGCCTTCTTCTACGGCGACGACGACCCGGTGGAGCGGCTGCGCATCCTGGACCAGGCCTTCTCGGAGTTCGAACGCGGACGGCCGGGCCACTACATCCCGCTGCAGAAGCCCTTCCGCGAGCCCGCGCGCCTGGAGCGGCCCTACGCCGCCGGGCCGGGCGAGAGCCAGAAATCCATGTTCACCCTGAACTTCTGCCTGCCCGAGGCCGCCGAGCCGGACCTCAATCTGGGCATGAACGTGCTGGAACACATCCTCATCGGCCTGCCCTCCTCGCCGCTGCGCAAGGCGCTCATGGACTCGGGCCTGGGCGAGGACCTGGCCGGGGCGGGCCTGGAGACGGACCTGCGCCAGATGTACTTCTCCGTGGGCCTCAAGGGCATGGCCCGGGGCACGGCGGACCGGGCCGCCGAACTGGTCCTCGCCACCCTCGGCCGCCTGGCCGACGAGGGCCTGGACCCCAAGGACATCGAGGCCGCCGTGAACTCCGTGGAGTTCGACCTGCGCGAGAACAACACCGGCTCGTTCCCGCGCGGGCTCTCGCTCATGTTCCAGGCCCTGACCTCCTGGCTGCACGAGGGCGATCCCCTGGCCCTGCTGCCCTTCGAGGGCCCGCTGGCCGCGCTCAAGGAGCGCCTGGCCTCGGGCGAGCCCGTGTTCGAGGGCCTCATCCGCCGCCACTTCCTGGACAACCCCCACCGGGCCCTGGTGGTCCTCAACCCGGACCCCGAGCTGGCGGCCCGGCGCGAGGCCGCCGAACGCAAGCGCCTGGACGTGGCGGCCGCGCGGCTCAAGCCCGGGGAGATGGCCCGCCTGCACGCCCAGGCCCGCGAGCTGGAACAGCTCCAGGAGGCCCCGGACCGACCCGAGGACCTGGCCAGGATTCCCCGGCTCCAGCTCTCGGACCTGCCCCGGGAGAACACGCTCATCCCGGCCGAATCCGTGGCCCTGGGCCCCAGCCCGGCCCTGTTCCACGACCTGTTCACCAACGGCATCCTCTACCTGGACCTGGGCTTCGACCTCTCGGCCGCGCCGGACCGGCTGCTGCCCCTGGTGCCCATCCTGGGCCGCGTCCTGCTGGAGACCGGCACCGCCAAGACCGACTTCGTGACCCTGACCCAGCGCATCGCCCGCAAGACCGGCGGCATCGCGCCCCAGACCTTCGTGACCCCCGCGCGCCCCGGGCCCGACGCCGCGGCCCGGCTCTTCCTGCGCGGCAAGTGCACCCTGGCCCAGGCCCCGGACCTCTGCTCCATCCTGGCCGAGGTGCTCGGCTCCGCCGACCTGGGCAACCGCGAGCGCGTGCGCCAGATCGTCATGGAGACCAAGGCCCGCCGTGAGCAGCGCCTGGTCCCGGCCGGGCACAGCATCGTGGCCACCCGGCTCAAGGCCCGCATGGGCCGGGCGCACCTCATGGACGAGCGCATGCACGGCGTGACCGCCCTGTTCTCGGTCCGCGAACTGGCCCGCCGGGTGGAGGAGGACTTCGACTCCGTGCGCGCGGACCTGGAGGAGCTGCGGGCCATCCTCGTGCGCCGCTCCGGCCTGGCCCTGAACGTGACCTGCGACGCCAAGGGACTGGACGCCGCGCGTTCGGCCGTGGCGGACCTGGCCGCCTCCCTGCCGGAGGCCCCGGCCCTGGCCGCCGCCAACCGCGAGCCCCTGTCCCTGCCCGGCCGCGAAGGCCTGGCCCTGCCCGCCCAGGTGAACTACGTGGGCAAGGGCCTGAACCTCTTCGACCAGGGCTGGAGCTTCGACGGCTCGGCCCACGTGGTGGGCAAGCTCCTGCGCGCCTCCTACCTCTGGGAGCGCGTGCGGGTGCAGGGCGGGGCCTACGGCGCGTTCTGCTCCCTGGACCGGCTCTCCGGGGCCTGCACCTTCGTCTCCTACCGCGACCCCAACGTGGACCGCACCCTGAAGGCCTTCGACGAAACGGCCCAGTATCTGAAGAAGCTCAAGCTGGACCGCGACGAGCTGGAAAAGGCGGTCATCGGGGCCATCGGCGAGATCGACGGCTACATGCTGCCGGACGCCAAGGGCTTCGCCTCCCTGGCCCGCACGCTCAACGGCGAGGACGAGGGCTTCCGCCAGACAATCCGCGAGGAGGTGCTCTCCACCGACGCGGCGGACTTCAAGGCCTTCGGCGAGGCCCTGGCCGCGCTGGCCGACAAGGGCGAAGTGGTGGTCCTGGGCGAGGCCAAGGCGCTCGAAGGAAGCAAGGCGGGATTGAAGATCGAGCGGATTCTGTAGGCTTATCCTCCGCTTTCATACAGCGGAAAGGGCCTGGAGTCTCGCACAGACTCCAGGCCCTTTCCGCGTTGACCACTCCCTTTCAGGCGGCTTCAATGAAAAGGCGGCCTGTCGCTTTGATCTTCTCAACAAACGATTAGAGAAGAACAGCGCTCAACCTTGACCACCGACATTGAGTGCCCTAAGGCGTATACATGTTTGCAATGAAAGGCGGTTCACGGGTTTTGCCTCTGTTGTTCCTCGCCGTGCTCCTGCCGGCCACGGCGCAGGCCCATCCCCACGCCTTTATAGAGGCCGAGTTGGCCTTCATATTCGACGACCAGGGGTTGGCCGGGATCCACCAGAAATGGCACATGGACACCATGCTCACGGCCGAGATCCTGGACCTGATTCAGAAGACGGACAACGATCCGCTGACCGGAGCCGAGAAAAAGGCCATCGAACAGCAGAGCTTCAAACTGCTCAAGGGATACAACTACTTCACCCACGTCCGCATCGACGGCAAGCCGTTCAAGGTCCAATGGGCGACCGATTTCAAGGTCACCATGTCGGACCGCAAGATGACCTACGACTTCGTGGTTCCCTGCCATGTCAAGGCGGACCTCCAAAGCCATACCATCATGGCCGCGGTGTTCGATGACACTTTCTATACCTACGTGACCTATGCCGCCAAGGGCGGTTCGGGCATCGACCCGACCGATGATCCCCTGTATCTGAACACGGCGGCCCCGGAGGCCCCGGAGGATTACTCCCGGTTCGCCAAGTCTGTGAAGCTCGAACCGTACAAGGGCGAGGTCAAGGTCGCCGGTCCGGTCAATTTGTTCAACATCCACACCACGGTGCAGAAAGAACCGTCCATGGCCTACTATTACGAGCAAATCGTGCCCGAGGCCATGACCCTCAAGTTTCACAAGCGATGAGAAGCCCACTCCTTGTCCTGATCCTGCTGGGCCAGCTCTTCCCGATGCTTTCCGGGTTCGTCCCGACTGCCCACGCCGCGCCCAACCCCTTCACCTCTCCGACCCAAAACGAACCAAAGCAGGCCTCGGAGAGCGCCCTGGTCTCGCCCCTGGCCCCGATCCTCCAGCGGATCATCATGGTGCAGAACACCCTGCGCCAGTCCATGAGTCGAGCGGCGGAGTCCATCCACGACCATCCGCTTGGCGGTGCGTTCTGGACCTTCATACTCCTGGCTTTCGCCTACGGCGCGGCCCACGCACTGGGGCCGGGACACGGCAAGATTCTGGCCGCATCCTATTTTCTGCACCGCCGATCCTCGGCCGGGCAGGTGTTGTTCTACAGCTACCTGGCCATGGTCCTGCACGTACTCTCGGCCACCGTCCTGGTCCTCGGCGGCAAGTACCTGCTCCAGATGTCCGCCTCGCGGGCCGTGAACGACATGGGCCGCCTGCTCCAGGATGTGAGCTACGGCATGCTCCTTCTGGTCGGCCTGTGCATGCTCGTCGGCGCCATCCGGGGCTGCTGGGAAAAAGCGGCCGACGAGCCGGTCCCCGTCCCCTCCGCGGGTACCGACGGCAAAGCCCCCTGGAAGAGCCTGTCCGCCCTGGCCCTGGCCACGGGGCTGGTCCCTTGTCCGGGCGCGTCCCTGGTCCTCATCTTCTCCATCTCCATGGACATCCTCGGCGCCGGGTTGCTGGCGATGGTCGCCATCTCGCTCGGCATGGGGCTCTGCCTGACCACGGTCTCCCTGCTGGCCATGTACTGTCGTCAGGGCATGATCAAGTGCATGGAGCGCCGCTCCAATCTGCTTCGGATAGGCCACCGTCTGCTCTCTCTAGCCGGTTCCCTACTCATAACGGCTATGGGAGGACTGCTCCTGCTCGGCTCTCTTTTGGGCTAGCAGGCCGTGAAAAAGCGGCAATCCGCGACATTGCCTCAAAAATAAGGGGGCGTCCGACTCAAGCGTGCTTTTGACAAAATGAAAGGACATGACGCCCAACAGATGAACGCACGAGCAAACACCGGGGGACGTGGAGCGGGGTACGGTTTTCTTGGGCGCCGAATTGGGGACGGCCCGACCACCCCCTGATCGCCTGACGGCATTCCCGCGAAAAGCTCATGTACAAAAACAATCACGATTCCGGCGCGGCGTGCCCTTGAACACTTCATCGCAGTGGTCAGCCAAACGCTGATCCTGATCCAGACCTCCGGGTTCGCCCCGCGCAACACATTCAGGAAGGAGGGCCCGCTTCAGCCGGGCAGGCCGTCCAGCCAGCGCCGGAGCACGTCCGGGGCGGCCTGCTCCAGGGCCGGGCCCAGGCGGGCCGTGTCCGCGCGCAGGCCCGGGATGTCGATCCCGGCGGCCCGCAGTTCGCTGGTGTGGCCGATGAGCCAGCGCTCGATGCGCCCGCCCTGGGCCTCGGGGTGGAATTGCAGGGCCAGGGCGAAGTTCCCCAGGTCAAAGGCCTGGTGTTTGCAGATGTCCGTGGAGGCGAGCAGCCGCGCGCCCTCGGGCAGGTCGAAGGTGTCGCCGTGCCAGTGCAGCACGGCCGCGTCCTCCAGGGGCGCGAGGCAGGACGCCCGGCCCTCGGCGGTGAGGTCGAGCTTCTTCCAGCCGATCTCCTTGGCCGGGCCGGGATGGACCCGCGCGCCCAGGGAGGCGGCCATGAGTTGCGCGCCCAGGCACACGCCCAGGGTCGGCCGCCGGGCCTCCAGCCGCTTGCGGATCAGGCCCAGCTCGTCGCGCAGGAAGGGATAGTCGGCCTCCTCGCCCACGCCGATGGGCCCGCCCAGGACCAGAAGCAGGTCCGGGGCCAGGGGGTCGCCCAGGTCGTCCACGCCCGCCTGGAGCGTTTCCAGGACGTAGCCTTTCTCTTCCAACACCGGGCCGAAGGTCCCGGGGTCCTCGAAGGCCACGTGGACCACGACGCGCGCCAGCATGCCCAACCCCCCTACCGCCCGTCGGCCGGGCTCTGCGAACCGGATTCCAGAAGCTGCTCCACGGCCTGGACCGCGCCCACGGGGTTCACGCTCACGCTGCCCTTCACCGAGGTCTTGGTGGTCTTGGTCGTGGTGCTGGAGCCGTCGGCGCTCGTGGACGTGCTCGTGTGCGAGGAACCGTCCTTGGCCGTGACCACGGGCACGCTCACGGCCGAACCCGCGCCCAGGGCCGCGCCCGAAAGCGCGGCGGCCGGGTCCATCCGCGGCGGCTGGGCCGAGGCGTCCATTCCCTGGGAAGCGGCCTGCTGGGCCGCGCCGCGCACGGCCCACTGGTTGGCGTCCCGGCGCTCGGCGTCGGCCTTCATCTCGCGGCTCACGCCGCCCAGGCGCGAGGTGAGCACGAAGCCGCGCACCCAGACGCCGTTCTCCTGGCGCGCGGGCTGCGGGGCGACGGTGTAGGCCACGCCCGTGGCCGCGTTGGTCCAGGACTGGCTCTGGCCCGTGGCCAGACTCTCCAGGGAGCGGCCCAGCCAGTCCAGGTCCGAGGCGTCCAGGGCCTCCAGGCCGGGCATGTTGGCCGGGGTGGCCGAGGAGGCCAGGGGCACGAGGGTCACGGACACGGCCGAGGGCGAGAGCAGGTAGGCCTCGCCGGTCTGCTCCTGGGCGTCCATGGACTGGACCCCGGCGTTCACGCCCCAGGCCGGGTTGTTCATGAACTGGCCGGTCTGCAGGCCCTGGCCCACGGCCCGGGCCATGACCTTCTCGCTCTGGTAGACCCGGCGCACGATCACGTCCTGCTGGCGGTAGCCGTCGCGGGTCAGGGTCAGGATGTGGTCCGCGTTGCGGGTCAGCTCCACCTGGCAGGGCGAGGTGCAGACCTCCGCGCCGTCGGCCCGCACGCGCGCGCCGTCGGGGATGGTGGACACGGGGATCTTCTGGGTCAGGACCGTGGGCGCGCAGGCCCCGCAGGCGAAAAGAAGAAGAAACGGCAGGAAAAACCGTCGGATCATGAGCCCCCCTGGCTGCCGTCAGCGGCCGCCGCCCATCTTGTTCTTGATGAATTCCTGGAACTTCCTGGCTTCCTCGTGGCTCTTGTTCATGCCCAGGCACTTTTCCAGGTGGTATTCGGCCTTGGGGATGTCGCCCTTCTCGAAGTAGGCGCGGGCCACGTTGTAGTGCAGGTTCTCGTCGTTCTGGGTCATCTCCAGGGCCCGGGTGTAGTACTCGATGGCCTGGTCGTGCATGCCGGTCTTGCGCAGGCTGATGCCGAACTCGTTGAACAGGTGCTTGTGCTCGGTGCTGAAGGCCGCGTCCAGGTGCACCACCCGGCCGAAGATGTCGTTGGCCTTGGCGCTCTCGCCCTTGGACATGTAGGTCAGCCCCAGGCCGAAATTGGCCCGCACGTTCTCCACGTCCACCTTGAGCACGTTGCCGAACTCGAACTCCGCGCTGTAGAGCGCGCCGCGCTCGCGCTGCTCCTCGGCGCGCTTGATGGTCCGGGAGAGCTCCTGCATCTTGGGGTAGACGATCTTGGTGTAGAACTCGAGCTCGGGCTGGTACTTGTCCAGGAAGTCGGCCTTGGGCACCTCGGTCTTGGGGCCGGAGGGCACGTGCTGCGTGTTCAGGGGCTGGATCTCCACCACCCCGTCGTCGCGCTCCTCGGCGTACCAGTACATCTTGCTGATGGTCTTGCGGGTGGTGGTGCCGGTGCCGATCTTCTCCACCACCTGGGAGGAGAACAGGCCCTTGATCTTCTGGCGCATGTGCTCGGCGGGGTCGGCCTGGGCCTTCTTGGCCTGGCCTTCCGGTCCGTCGGCCGCGAAGGGCTGTTCGTCCCGGACCACCTTGTTCGGCTCGCTCATCTCCATTCCCTCCACACTGGCAACCCTGTTACACGGCTGACAAATCCTTGGCAACTCCACAAGCCCGTGCTATGGGTGCGGGTACTCGCTTCCGGGGCGGCCCCCGCAAGCGGTGACATCGCTTTCCGTTTCGGATAGACCACGGTTTTCCGCTCCCGACAGACCGCCCGCACGGGGCCCATCCGCCATCGGAGGTACGTTTCGCATGGAACGCAAGATCGGCGCGCGCATTCGCGCATTCCGCGAGAAGAAGGAACTGTCCCGGGCCGACCTGGCCGAGCGCACCGGCCTGGACCCGGCCTTCCTCACGGCCGTGGAGGAGGAGGACCGCTACCCCTCCCTCGGCCCGCTGCTCAAGATCGCCCGCGCCCTGGGCCTGCGCCTGGGCACCTTCCTGGACGACCAGGTGAGCCGCGACCCCCTGGTGGTGCGCGCGAACGAGCGCGGCGAGGAACTGACCATGCACCAGTCCCGCGACGGCAAGCCGGGACTGCGCTTCCACCCCCTGGGCAAGGGCAAGACCGACCGCCACATGGAGCCCTTCTTCATCGAGCTGCCGCCCGAGGAGGGGGCCGAGCACAAGCTCTCCTCCCACGAGGGCGAGGAGTTCATCGTCTGCGTCGGCGGCCGGGTGGCCGTGACCTACGGCCCGGAGAAGATCGTGCTCGAACAGGGCGACAGCATCTACTACAACTCCGTGGTGCCCCACTGCGTGGCCTGCGAGGGCGACCGGCCCGCCGCGATCTACGCCGTGCTCTACTTCCCGGAATAGCCCCAGGAGCGCCGCATGACCGAACCGTTGCTGCGTGAACGCACCCTGGGCCAGATCCTGGACGAGACCGTGGAGAAGTGGCCCGACCAGGAGGCCGTGGTCTACGTGGACCGCGAGTACCGCCAGACCTGGCGGGAATTCGCCGAGGTGGTGGACCGCCTGGCCAAGGGCCTCATGGCCCTGGGCGTGAAGAAGGGCGAGAAGGTCGGCGTCTGGGCCACCAACGTGCCCTACTGGGTCGCCCTCCAGTTCGCCACGGCCAAGATCGGCGCCGTGCTCCTCACGGTGAACACCTACTACCGCTCCCACGAGCTGTCCTACCTGCTCAAGCAGTCGGACTGCGAGAACCTCTTCCTCATCGACGGGTTCCGCGACGTGGACTACCTGGGCACGCTCTACGAGCTGGCCCCGGAGCTGCGGACCCAGGAGCGCGGCCACCTCAAGGCCGCCAACTACCCGCACCTCAAGCGCATCCTCTTCCTCGGCCTGGAGAAGCACCGGGGCATGTACTCCATCCCGGAGATCACGGCCCTGGCGGCCATGACCACGGACGAGGAGTACAAGGCCCGCCAGGCCGAGCTCTCGCCCCACGACGTGGTGAACATGCAGTACACCTCGGGCACCACGGGCTTCCCCAAGGGCGTGCAGCTCACCCACCACAACATCGGCAACAACGGTTTCTGGATCGGCGAGCACCAGAAGTTCAGCCACAAGGACCGGCTCTGCCTGCCCGTGCCGCTGTTCCACTGCTTCGGCTGCGTGCTCGGCGTCATGGCCGCCGTGACCCACGGCGTGACCATGGTGCTCCTGGAGGGCTTCGACCCCCTGCTGGTCATGGCCAGCATCGACCAGGAGAAGTGCACCGCGGTCTACGGCGTGCCGACCATGTTCATCGCCATGCTGGAGCACAAGCTCTTCAGCCGCTTCGACTTCTCCAGCCTGCGCACCGGCATCATGGCCGGTTCGCCCTGCCCGGTGGAGTTCATGAAGCGGGCCATCAACGAAATGAACATGCGCGAGATCACCATCTGCTACGGCCTCACCGAGGGCTCGCCGGTGATGACCCAGACGCGCGTGGGCGACTCCCTGCGCCAGATGACCGAAACCGTGGGCCGGGCCATGCCCTGCATCGAGGTCCGCGTGACGGACCCGGAGACGAACCGGGAGATGCCGCGCGGCCAAGTGGGCGAGGTCTGCTGCCGGGGCTACAACGTGATGAAGGGCTACTACAAGAACCCCGAGGCCACGGCCAAGGCCATCGACGAGGACGGCTGGCTGCACTCCGGCGACCTGGGCGTCATGGACGAGGAGGGCTACCTCTCCATCACCGGGCGGCTCAAGGACATGATCATCCGGGGCGGCGAGAACGTCTACCCGCGCGAGATCGAGGAGTTCCTCTACACCATGGACGGCATCCTGGACGTGCAGGTGGTGGGCGTGCCCAGCCGCAAGTACGGCGAGGAGGTCGGGGCCTTCATCATCACTCGCGAGGGCGTCACGCTGGAGCCCGAGGACGTGAAGGACTTCTGCCGGGGCAAGATCGCCCGCTACAAGATTCCGAAATACATCGCCTTCGTGGAGGCCTATCCCATGACCGCCAGCGGCAAGATCCAGAAGTACAAGCTGCGCGAGCTGGCGGGCGAGATGTTCCCCGAGGCCATGAACTGAGCCGGGGCCGGGCCCCGGAAAAGGAGTCGTCATGGAAGAAGCCTACAAGCAGATCGCGCCCCGGCTGGCCGGGCTGCGCGACGCCCTGGACCTCACGGTGGAGGACCTGGCCGCCAAGGCCGGGGTCACGGCCGACGAGGTGCGGCTCTACGAGTCGGGCGGGGTGGAGATTCCCGTGGGCTACCTGCTCAAGGTGGCCCAGGCCTGCCAGGTGGACCTGACCACGCTCATATCCGGCGACGAGGCCCGCCTGCGCAACTACTCCCTGGTGCGCAGGGGCGAGGGCCTGGAAGTGGCCCGCCGCAAGTCCTACGACTACCGCGACCTGGCCCACAAGTTCCGCGGCCGCCGCATGGAGCCCTTCCTGATCACCGTGCCGCCCAAGGAGGAGAAGGACCTCTCCTTCAACCACCATACCGGCCAGGAGTTCATGTACCTGCTGGAAGGCCGCCTGGAAGTCCGCCTGGACGACAAGGCCCTGGTGCTCGAGCCCGGCGACAGCCTCTATTTCGACTCCAAGACCCCGCACGCCCTGCGGGGACTGGACGGCCGGCCCGCGGTGTTTCTGGACGTGATTCTCTAGGGGGAAAGGGAGACGATGGACAAGCTCAGGCCCGCGACCTACGAGGAATTCCTGCGCAAATTCCGGCTGGACACGCCGGACACCTACAACTTCACCTTCGACTTCCTGGACAAGGCCGATCCCTCGGCCCTGGCCATGGTCCACGTGGACAACGACGGCCTCCGCCGGGAGTTCTCCTTCGGCTGGTTCCAGGAGCAGTCCGCCCGGCTGGCCGACTCCCTGGCCGCCCAGGGCATCGGCAAGGGCGACCGGATCATGCTCATCCTCTACCGCCGCGTGGAGTTCTGGGTCTGCATGCTGGCCCTGCACCGCATCGGCGCCCTGCCCATCCCCTCGCCCTCGCTGCTCACCCGGCACGACATCGAGTTCCGTGTGAACCGCGCGCACATCAAGGGCATCATCGCCGAACACACGGTCACGGACCGGGTGCGCGAGGCCAAGCCCCAGTGCCCGGGCCTGACGCTCATGGTCGAGGTGGGGGCCGAGGGCGCGGACGAGGGCTGGCTGGGCTACGAGTCCCTGATCGCCTCCGGCGCGCCGACGTTCCCCCGCCCGGCCGACGCCCCCGGCGGACGCGACCCCCTGCTCATCTTCTTCTCTTCCGGCACCACGGGCATGCCCAAGATGGTCCTGCACAACCATCACTACCCCCTGGGCCACCTGACCACGGGCGTCTACTGGCACGACCTGGAGCCCGGCGACCTGCACCTCACGGTCTCGGACTCGGGCTGGGGCAAGTGCGTCTGGGGCAAGTTCTACGGCCAGTGGATCGCCGGAGCCACGGTCTTCGTCTGGGACTTCCGGGGCAAGTTCGACCCCGACGAGATGCTCAAGATCATCGCCGCGCACAAGGTGACCACCTTCTGCGCCCCGCCCACGGTCTACCGCTTCCTGGTGCGCCAGGACCTCAAGAAGTACGACCTCTCGGCCCTGCGCCACTGCACCACGGCGGGCGAGCTGCTCAACGAGAGCGTGTTCCGCGACTGGCTCACGGCCACGGGCCTGCCCATCTACGAGGGCTACGGCCAGACCGAGACCTGCCTGCAGATCGCCACCTTCAAGTGGATGGAGCCCAAGCCCGGGAGCATCGGCAAGCCCGCGCCCGGCTGGGAGCTGGCGCTCATCGACGAGGAGGGCAGGTTCTGCGAGCCCGGCGTGGAGGGCGAGATCTGCATCAAGCTCCGCGAGGGCGGCGTCACCGGCCTGTTCGACGGCTACCTGGACGAGCCCGAGCGCACGGCCAAGGTGGTCATCGACGGCTACTACCACACCGGCGACAAGGCCTGGATGGACGAGGACGGCTACTACTGGTTCATGGGCCGCACCGACGACCTGATCAAGAGCTCGGGCTACCGCATCGGGCCCTTCGAGGTGGAGAGCGTGCTCGTGGCCCACGACGCCGTGGTGGAGGCCGCCGTCACCGGCGTGCCCGACCCGGTGCGCGGCCAGGCGGTCAAGGCCACGCTGGTCCTGGCCCCGGGCTACGAGCCCTCGGACGAGCTGACCCGCCAGCTCCAGAACTGGGTCAAGGCCGAGACCGCGCCCTACAAGTACCCGCGCGTCATCGAGTACGTGAGCGAACTGCCCAAGACCATCAGCGGCAAGATCAAGCGCGCGGAGATCCGCCAGCGCGACCTGGAGAAGTACGGGGCCCGGGAAGTCTAGGCCGCTCCGTTCCCGAAAAAATGGACGGGCCCGCCGCGCTGTGCGCGGCGGGCCCGTGTCGTTCCCTGGGTGGAGACGCGAAGGGGCCGACCACCGACCCCTCCACGCCCCCCGGGGGCATGTTGACTAGCGTTGCAGGACCTTGATCTCCTGTCCGGCGTGGATGGTCGAGCGGTTGTTCAGCTCGTTCCAGCGCAGCAGCTCGGAGAGGCTCACGTTGAAGCGCCGGGCGATGGAGTAGAGCGTGTCGCCCTCGCGCACCTTGTAGCTCGTGGCCTTGGCCTGGGCCACGACCTTGGTCTTGCCGGACTTGGGCTCGGCCGCCTTGGCCTGGGCCTTCGACTTGTCCTGGCCCTTGTCGGCCAGCTTGGCGCGCACGGCCTCGGCTTCCTGGCGGGACTGGCGCGAGGCCTTGCCGGTCTGGTCCGGGATGAACAGGCGCTGGCCCACGGAGAGCTTGGAGGCCGACGTCAGGCCGTTGGCCTGCTGGAGCGTGGCCACGGAGAGGCCGTACTGGCGGGAGATGCTCCAGAGGGTGTCGTCCTTCTGGACGATGTAGTTGGAGCGGGCCTGGGCCAGCTTGCGGGTCTTGCGCTTGGAGGAGCGGTCCTCGTCGGCCAGGTCGCGGGCCGAGCCGCCGCCGGGCACGAGAAGCTGCTGGCCCTTGGATATCTTGCCCGAGGAGAGGTTGTTCATGCGCTTGATGATGGCCACCGGCACGCCGTAGCGCCGGGAGATCTTCCACAGGGAGTCCGAGCCGCGCACGGTGTGCACGCTGTAGCCCGCGTAGGGCCGGGACTTGGGATTCTGGAGATAGGCCTGGGCGTCGGCCAGCTTGGACTCGGGCACGTGGGCCGTGGTGCGCATGCCGGGAGGGCTCACCTGGCGCAGGTAGGACGGGTTGTAGTCCCGGAACTGGTTCCAGGACAGGCCCACGGCCTGGGCCAGGGCCACGAGGTCCGAGCCGCCGGGCACGTTCACGTCGGCCAGGCGCGGGGCGCGCGTCCAGTCCACGCACTGGAACCCGAGCATGTCCAGGTTCTGGAAAATCTTGGAGATGGCGATGAACTTGGGCACGTAGTGCCGGGTCTCCTCCCGGAGCTTGGCCCGGCCGCGCAGGCGGTCGTTCTTGTCCACCAGGTCGAAGAAGTCGTTGGCGTTGGTCTTCTCCAGGGCGTTGCTGATCTTGCCCTCGCCCGCGTTGTAGGCCGCCAGGGCCAGGTACCAGTCCCCGAACATCCCGTGGAGGTCGGAGAGGTAGCGGGCCGCGGCATGGGTGGCGAGGGCCGGGTCGCGGCGCTCGTCAACCCACCAGTCCACGGTCAGGCCGTACTTGCGGGCCGTGCCGCGCATGAACTGCCACATGCCCACGGCTCCGGCGCGGGACACGGCGTTGGGGTTGTAGCCGCTCTCGGCGTAGGGCAGCAGGGCCAGGTCCTGGGGCAGGCCGTGCTCGATGAGCGCGGCGCGCACGGCGGGCAGGTAGGCCTCGGAACGGCCCAGCCAGGCCTGGAAGGTGCCCCGGGCCCGGTGGGTGAAGAAGGCGAAGTACTGCTGGACTTCCTCGGTGTCCATGGTGTCCAGGTCGAAGTCGATGCCGGTCCGGGCGCCCAGGGCCTTCCGCTCCTCCGGAGTGAGCACGGAGAGGTCCTCGCGGGGACGCTCGTCCAGTTCCTTGTCCAGGGGTTCGCGGGGATAGACGCAGGTGGGGCCGGGGGCCTTGGGGGCAGCGGTGTCGGTGGCCGGATTTTTGGCCGCGCAGGACGCCAGAACGAGGATGGAAACCAGTATCAGGAGCGCCTGCGCCGTTCTCGGGAACATTCGGTGTTGCAAGAAGACCTCCGGGATGTTCGGAAAGGGCGCCAAGGCCATGTGTGGCCGGATGATTTCGCCACTGCCTACCCGATGCGCCAACGGATTGCAAGCGAAAGCGAAAGGGCTTAACACGGATAATCAAGGCGCGACGCCGCTTCCCGAGCCCGGGGCAGGCGCAAGCGACCGGAAAGACGGATGATGCGATGACCGACGAACAGACCTTGGTGGCCGGGCGAAAGCCGGTGCGCGAACTGCTGGAGCGCGAGCCCGGCAAGGTGGACGCGCTCTATTTCCGCAAGGGCCGCGACCAGGCCCTGCAGCCCCTGATCAACGAATGCAAACGGCTCAACCTGCGCCACCGCTTCGTGGACGCGGCCGAGCTGGACCGGATCTTCCCCGGCAACCACCAGGGCGTGGCCGCCCGGGTGGCCGGGCTGAGCTTCGCGGATCTGGAGGAACTCATGGCCCAGGCCCCGGACGCGCCCCTGCCGCTCATCGTGGTCCTGGACCAGGTCCAGGACCCGGGCAACGTGGGCGTGCTGGCGCGCACCCTCTACGCCCTGGGCGCGGCCGGGCTCGTGGTGGCCAAGCACGAGGGGGCCTACCTGGGCGCGGCCGCCGTGCGGGCCAGCTCCGGGGCCCTGCTCAAGCTGCCGGTGGCCAAGGTGACGAACGTCTCCCAGGCCCTGGGGCGGCTGGCCGAGGCGGGCTTCCCCCTCTACTGCGCCCGGCGCTCCGAGGGGGCCCGGGACGCCTTCCTGCCGGGGCTGCGGCTGCCAGCGGTCCTGGTCCTGGGCAACGAGGACAAGGGCGTCCGGCCGAGCGTGGCCGGACGCTGCGACGAGGACCTGTTCATCCCCTTCGCCCGCGAGTTCGACTCCCTGAACGTGGCCCAGGCCGGAGCGGTGCTGGCCGGGCTTTGGGCCAGGGACGCGGCCTCGCGGCGGACGGGGCGTTGAGGCCGGGCCGGTTTTCTGAAAAAAACCGGCCGGATCGGTAAACCAATTTCCTAAAGGGCCGATAAGACGATGGAACTCGAGGAACGTGCGCGGCAGCTGGCGGAAAACCTGGCCCGCGTGCGGGAAGACATGGCCGGGGCGGCGCGGAGCGCCGGACGCGATCCCTCGGAGGTGACCCTGGTGGCCATCTCCAAGACCCACCCGGCCTCGGACGTGGCCGCCCTGTTCGCGGCGGGACAGCGGATCTTCGGCGAGTCCTACGCCCAGGAGGCCAAGGACAAGCGCGAGGAGCTGGCCCACCTGCCCATCGAATGGCATTTCGTGGGCGGGCTGCAGCGCAACAAGGCCAAGCTGGTGGCCGGGGAGTGCGCCCTGATCCACGCCGTGGACTCGCTCCGGCTGGCCGAGACCGTGGATCGCAAGGCAGCGGAACGAGGGGTGGTCCAGGACGTGCTTCTGCAGGTGAACAGCGCGGGCGAGGAGCAGAAGCACGGGGTCTCGGAGGCCGATCTGCCGGCCCTGGCCGAGGCCGTGACCGGGATGTCCTCCCTGCGGCTCCGGGGCCTGATGGTCCTGCCGCCGTTCTTCGACGACCCGGAGCGGGCCCGGCCCTTCTTCGCCAGGGCCCGGGAGCTGAAGGAGGACCTGGAGCGGCGGCTGTCCACGCGCCTGCCGCACCTGTCCATGGGCATGACCGGAGATTTCGCGGCGGCCATCGCCGAGGGCGCCACCCTGGTGCGCATCGGCACCCGCATCTTCGGACAAAGGGACTACTCGAACCGGTAAACGCGAGCGACTATGGACCTGGCAACCGTCATCGGCATCGTACTGGCCTTCGGCCTGGTGATCTCGGGCATCATGTCCGGCAGCTCGCTCATGACCTTCGTGGACGTGCCGTCCATGCTCATCGTGGTCGGCGGCACCGTGGGCGCCACCCTGGTGAACTACCCCCTGCCGCACATGCTCGGGGTCATCCGGGTCATCAAGCAGACCTTCCAGACCAAGACCCAGCCCCCGGCCCAGATCATCACCATGTTCATGGAGTTCGCCAACCGCGCCCGCCGCGAGGGCATCCTGGCCCTGGAGCCGCTGCTCAAGGACATCAAGGACGAATTCCTGCGCAAGGGCCTCCAGCTCACGGTGGACGGCCTGGAGCCCCAGACCATCCAGGAAATCCTCCAGACCGAGGTGAGCCACCTGGAGGACCGCCACGAGACCGGGGCCAACCTCCTGGCCACCATGGGCTCGCTGGCCCCGGCCCTGGGCATGATCGGCACGGTCATCGGCCTGGTGCAGATGCTCCAGACCATGTCCGATCCGTCGAGCATCGGCCCGGCCATGGCCGTGGCCCTGATCACCACCTTCTACGGCGCGGTCCTGGCCAACCTCCTGCTCAACCCCATGTCCGGCAAGCTCAAGCTGCGCAGCAAGGAGGAGATCCTGGTGCGCGAGATGATCATGGAGGGCGTGCTCTCCATCTCCAAGGGCGAGAACCCCCGGATCATCGAGGAAAAGCTCAACAGCTACCTGGCTCCCAGGGAGCGCAGGAAGTCCGACTAGGAGGCCCATGGCCGGCCCCAGGAAGAAAAAGCCCCCCGAGAGCGAGGACGTGCCCCTGTGGGTCCTGACCTACGGGGACTGCGTCACGCTCATGCTGACCTTCTTCGTGCTCCTGGTGAGCATGGCCAAGATCGACGAGTCGCGGAAGCTCGTGGTCCTGGGCTCGGTCTTCGGCAGCATGGGCTTCCTGGACCGCAGCACCGAGGTCCTCTCCCGCGCGGAGAACCGGCGCACCGTGGAGCCCGGCCCCATGGACGACATCAAGGACTTCGAGCCGCTCAAGAACATGCTCTGGGAAGAGGCCGGGGCCGACCTGCGCTTCGAGTCCAACAAGGTCGTCCAGGTGCTCTCCATCGAGGGCGACGCCCTGTTCTCCCCGGGCTCGGCCGAGCTCACCCCCGACGGCCGCGACCTGCTCCAGCGCGTGCTGCCGGTGATCAAGGCGGTGCCCCACCCGGTGCTCGTGGCCGGGCACACCTCCACCCTGCGCGACGAACTGGGGCCCAACTACCGCCTTGAGGACGAAAACAAGGTCCCGGACCTCTCCTGGCGGCTCTCCCTGAACCGTTCCCTGGCCGTGTACCGCTTCCTCCTGGAGGGCGGGGCGGACCCGGACAAGCTGCGCATGGAGGCCTTCGGCCGCTACCGCCCGCGCTTCAACAACGCCGACCCCAAGGAGCGGGACAAGAACCGCCGCGTGGACCTGGTCCTGGACCTGCGCAATCCCATCGAAAAGAACCTCCTGCCGCGCGAGACCCTGCGCGAATCGGAGATCAGGAAACCCGTGGAGGCCATCGAGTTCCAGGGATTCCGCTTCGAGGTCAACGCCACGGCCCCGGAGCCGGGGAGGTAGGCCGTGCAGCAGCGCGAGAAGAAGCCCGCCGACAAGCCCAAGCAGGAGTGGATGCTGACCTACGGCGACGTGGTCACCCTGCTGCTGACCTTCTTCGTGCTCCTCCTGGCCATGTCCTCCATGGACCAGAGCTTCATCTCCCGCGTGTCCATCTACTCCGCCCAGCACGCGGCCCTGGCCCGCAAGACGAGCGGCAAGACTCCGCGCAACATCCAGATGGTCCTGGACCTGGTGGAGCGGCCCTGGGAGGTGTTCTCCAAGGAGGACAAGATCAAGGATCTGCTCTTCCCGGACAACGTCCTGCCCCCGGAGATCGACCGCAACACGTTGAACGAGAACCTGCGCGTGCTGGCGCGCAACGAGGGCGTGGCCCTGGTCTTCTCGGACAAGCTGCTCTTCGCCCCGGGCGGCGCGGAGCTGACCCCGGGCGCGCGGGCCATCCTGGCCCAGGTGGCCCCGCTCATCCTGCACACCGCCTCGCCGGTGAACGTGGCCGGGTTCACCGACGCCGAGGAGGGCAAGGCCGCCGAGGGCTTCGCCCTGTCCGGGGAGCGGGCCGCGTCCGTGCTGGACTACTTCCTGGCCCTGGGCATGCAGCCCCTGCGCTTCTCCCTCTCGGCCTACGGGCCGAGCCGGCCCCTGGACGACAGGCCCGACGAGGCCTCCCAGGCCAAGAACCGCCGGGTGGAGGTCTTTCTCAAGACCAACCAGGCCCTGGGCGGCTACCTGACGCAATAGACCGCGAGCTTTCCTGCCGGGAGGATTCCGTGTACAGTCCCCGGCAGACGGACAACGAAACGAAACCGGACGAGGTGGCGCCGTGGCCGATGATCTCGACAACAAGCAGGAAAAGCCCAAGAAGAAAAAGGGCCTCATCAAGTGGATCATCCTGGCCGTGCTGCTCCTGGCCCTGGGCGGCGGCGGCTTCGTCGCCTACAAGATGTTCCTGGCCAAGCCCCCGGCGGACCCGGCCCAGGCCGAGCAGGCCCAGCCCGAGGGCCACGGCAAGGAGGGCAAGGACGCCAAGCCCGCCGAGGGCCAGGTGGTCTCCCTGCCCGTGTTCCTGGTGAACCTGGCCGATCCCCTGGGCCGCCGCTACCTCAAGCTGGCCATGGACGTGGAGGTCAAGGACGAGGCGGCCAAGGCCGAGATCGCCAAGAACGAGGCCAAGATCAAGGACGCCCTGCTCCTGCTCCTGTCCAGCAAGACCTATCAGGAACTGTCCACCCTGGACGCCAAGATCCAGCTCAAGCAGGACATCGTGCAGCGGCTCAACCTCATTCTCGGCAACGGCAAGGTGATCCAGGTCTACTTCACCGAAATGGTCATTCAGTAGCGCTAGCACGCTTCTTGCAGCCGGGACCCCCGACGGCGGGACTCCGGCGCCCGCGCGCAAACGCAGACCGAGGATACGACAATGGCTGAAGAGATGGATCAGGATCAGCTGGCCCAGCAGTGGGCCGACGCCCTCAACGAGAACGCCGACGCGGGCAAGGAGGCCGGCGCGCCCCAGGACGACGACGCCCTGGCCGCCGAGTGGGCCGCCGCCCTGGCCTCCCAGGAAGAGGACGACATCAAGAAGGAAAAGGAACAGGCGTTCCTCAAGACCAAGACCAAGGACCACGAGCTCAAGGACCTCACCAAGGAGGCCAAGAGCGGCCGCGAGGGCGCCAAGAGGGACCTGGACTTCATCCTGGACATCCCCCTGGACGTGTCCGCCGAGCTGGGGCGCACCAAGCTCCTCATCAACGAACTCCTGCAGCTGGGCCAGGGCTCGGTGGTGGAGCTGAACAAGCTGGCGGGCGAGCCCCTGGAGATCTACGTCAACGGCAAGCTCGTGGCGCGCGGCGAGGCCGTGGTCATCAACGAGAAGTTCGGCGTGCGCCTCACCGACATCATCAGCCCCATCGAGCGGGTGAAGCAGCTTGGCTGACGCCGCCAACGCCACGGCGGCCCTGCCGCACGTCGGGGACACGAGCCTGCTCGGCTCGGTCCTGAGCATGGCGGCGGCGCTCTCCCTGGTCCTGGCCCTGATCTTCGTCGGCTTCTACCTCGTCCGGCGCTTCGGCCCCGCGACCCTGACCAGGGCCCGGGGCGGCGCGGCCCCCGCGCTCCTGGGGCGGCTCTTTCTCGGCAACCGGCAAAGCGTGGCCGTGGTCCGGGTCCTGGACAAGACCCTGATCCTCGGCGTCACCGAACAGCAGATCAGCCTCCTGGGGGAGGCGGAGACCACGGATGCTCCGGCACAAGGCGCAGGCTTCGCCCGGGTCCTGGATGAACAGGGCCGGACGGGCTCTTCCGACGATCCTGCTTAGCCTGGGACTGGTCGCCCTCTGGGCCGCCCCGGCGCTGGCCCAGCAGGCGCCGACCCTGACCATGCAGCTCTCCGCCGGTCAGGCCGAGCCCGGCAAGGTCTCGGTCCTGCTGGAAATCCTCTTTCTCCTGACGATCCTCTCGGTGGCCCCGGCCATCGTCCTGACCATGACCTCCTTCACGCGCATCATCGTGGTCTTCCACTTCCTGCGCCAGGCCATGGGCACCCAGCAGATGCCCCCGAACCAGATCCTGGCCAGCCTGGCCATCTTCATGACCTGCGTGATCATGATGCCCGTGGGCAAGGCGGTCTACTACGACGCCATCAAGCCCTACTCGGAGGAAAAGATCGGCTTCCAGCAGGCCCTGGACACCGCCCAGAAGCCCATCCGCGCCTTCCTCTTCAAGCACACCCGCGAGAAGGACCTCTCGATCTTCTATTCCATCACCGGCGAGCCCCGGCCGGAGAACAAGGACCAGGTGCCGACCATCCTGCTCACGGCGGCCTACACCATCTCCGAGCTGAAGACCGGCTTCACCATCGGCTTCCTCATCTACATCCCGTTCCTCATCCTGGACATGGTGGTGGCCAGCATCCTCCTGTCCATGGGCATGATGATGCTCCCGCCGGTGATGATCTCGCTGCCGTTCAAGATCCTGCTCTTCATCCTGGTGGACGGCTGGTCCCTGCTGGTGGGATCGCTGGTGAACACCTTCCAGTGACGGAGCGCGCATGACCCCGGAATTCGTCATCGGCTTCGCCCGCCAGGCCATCGAGCTGACCCTGCTCATCTCCCTGCCCATGCTCGGCGTGGGCATGGCCGTGGGCATCGTGGTCAGCGTGGTCCAGGCCGCGACCCAGATTCAGGAAATGACCCTGACCATGGTGCCCAAGATCGTCGCCATTTTTTTGGCGCTCCTGATCGCCTTCCCCTGGATCATGGACAAGATGGTCACCTACACCCGCGAACTCTTCCTCAACCTGCCCAACTACATCCGCTGAGGGCCTTCGGCCCGGATCACTCCCCCAGGCCCAGGGCCCGCAGAAAGCCCGGGTCCTCGGTCCAGTCCTCGCGCACCTTGACCCACAGCTCCAGGTGCGCTCGCTGGCCCAGCAGTTCCTCGATCTCGGCCCGGGCCTCGGTGCCCACCTTCTTGAGCATGGCGCCGCCCTTGCCGATGACCATGGACTTGTGCGTGTCCCGGGCCACGTAGATCACGGCGTTGATCCGCACCCGGTCGCCGTCCTCCTCCCAGTGCTCGATCTCCACGGCCGTGGAGTAGGGCAGCTCCTGGCGCAGCTCCAGGAAGAGCTTCTCGCGCACGGTCTCGGCCACCAGAAAACGCACCGGAGCCGTGGAAATCTGGTCCTCGGGGTACATGGCCGGGCCCTCGTGCAGATGCGAGAGCACCCGCTCCAGCAGCTTCTCCCGGCCGTCCCCGGAGAGCGCGGACATGGGCACGATCTCGGCCCCGGGGAAGAACCGCCCGGCGGCCTCCATCACCGGCAGGAGCCGGGACTTGTCCTTGACCGCGTCCACCTTGTTCACGCCCACGATCACCGGCCCGCCATAGCCCTTCAAGGGCTCCACCAGCGGCTTCACGTCGGATTCCATGACCCCGGGCTTGGCAGCGTAGTGCGCGCCGTCCAGCAGGACCACGGCCGCGTCCGCGCCGCTCAGCGCCTGCCAGGCCGACTCCAGCAGATAGCGGTTCATCCGGCCCCGCAGCCGATGCACGCCCGGCGTGTCCAGAAACACGACCTGCGCGTCGTCCCGGGTGAGGATGCCGCTGATGCGGTTGCGCGTGGTCTGCGGCTTGGGCGAGACGATGGCCACCTTCTGGCCCAGATAGGCGTTCATCAACGTGCTCTTGCCCGCATTGGGCGGGCCCATCAGGGCCACGACTCCGAACTTGTGCATGAAAAACTCCTTTTGAGGGAAGAAGCGGGGGAACCCCCCTTTTGGAAAAGGGGGGTTCTCCCGCGCCCCCTCCCCCTAAAACTTTCATCAGCGCGGCGTGCGCCGCGCATGCACGTCTCACGTTTCCAGACGGCCCTTCGTGGCGCGGATTCGCCCTGGCCCCGATGGGGCCAGGGCGAATCCGCGCCACAGATGCGGGTCCAGGGGCCTCAGGCCCCTGGCGGGCCCGGGCGGAGCCCGGCCGCCGGAGGCATCATGCCTTGTCCGGCCGGGGTCCGGCAAGACGAAACAAGGCCAAGGCGGCGAGCGCGCCGAGGGTGTCGGCCAGCATGTCCTTCTGGGCGTCCCAGGGGTCGCCCTGGGTGCCGAGGAAGGCCGGTCCGGCGTCGCCTCCGGCCAGGGCCGCGAACCACCACTCCACGATCTCGTAGCCCGCGGCCACGGCCATGACGGCGGCCAGGGCCAGGACGTAGCCCGCCCAGCGTCGGGCCAGGCTCCGCCGGGTCACGTACTCCAGGATCGGGTAGGCGAAGAGGCCCACCGCGAAATGGGCCACGCGGTCGAAGTGGTTGCGCTGAAAGCCGAACAGGTCCGTGATCCAGCCGAAGGGGACCAGGGCGAAGGTGTAGTGCGCGCCGAGCGTATGCCAGAAGAGCCAGAAGGCCATGAGCCCGTAGGCCAGATTGGAGAACCGGAAACGCCGGTGGGTCAGGGCGAGAAAGAGGACGATTCCCGCCGCCGGAAGCGCCTCGGCGACCCAGACCTCCCGCGACACCGGCTCCACGGCCAGGACCGCGAACCAGACCATGTACAGCCCGAGCAGCAGATGAGGGAACCGCGCCATATCCCCACCCTACCGAAGGCCCGAACATCCTGACAAGTCCCGACCCGTGTCGCGGACGGTTCCGGCCGGAGGCCGGGAGCGGCCGCGACACCATCGGGGGTCAGGGGCCTCAGGCCCCTGGCGGGCCTGGGCGGAGCCCGGCCGCCGGAGGCTTCTTACTCGTCGGCAGGACGGGAGTAGGAGCAGCCCTTCTTGGGGCAGGCGATGATCTGGCCCTTGGCCTTGGTGTTCTTGCGGACGAGGACGGGGTGCCCGCAGTCCGGGCAGGCCTCGGCGATGGGCCAGTCCCAGGTGGCGTAGTCGCACTTGGGGTAGCGGGAGCAGGAGTAGAAGACCTTGCCCCGGCGGGAGCTTTTTTCCACGAGTTCGCCGTCGCAGCCCGGGTTGGGGCATTTGACGCCGGTGCGGAAGGGCTCGGTGTAGTCGCAGTCCGGGTAGCCGGAGCAGGCGATGAAGCGTGAGCCGGTGCGGGCGGTCTTGAGCAGGAGATCCTTGCCGCACTTGGGGCACTTGCCCACGACTTCCTGGGCGGCGGCCTCGCGGACCACGATGGCGCCGTTCTCGTCGCGGGTGAAGTTCTTGATGCCCTTGCAGTCGGGGTAGCCGGAGCAGCCCAGGAACTCGCCCCGGGAGCCGGACTTGACGAGCATGGGCTTGCCGCAGTGGTCGCAGGCGATGTCCGTGACCTCGTTGCGGGCGCGCTCCCTGATCTGGATGGCGCCGTTCTCGTCGCGGGTGAAGTCCTTGATGTTCTTGCAGTCCGGGTAGCCGGTGCAGCCGAGGAACTCGCCGGTCTTGCCGAACTTCACGGCCATGGGCTTGCCGCAGAGGTCGCAGGCGATGCCGGTGTCCTGGCTGACGCGGGTCATCTCCTTCTGGGCCTTTTCCAGGAGGGGATAGAAGCCCTCGGCGAAATGGCTGATGAGCGCGGTCCAGTCCTGCTTGCCCTCGGACACGGCGTCGAGCTTGTTCTCCATGTCGGCGGTGAAGCCCACGTCCATGAGCTCGGGGAAGTGGTCGGAGAGCTTGTCGCTGACCGTGACGCCCAGCTCGGTGGGGGCGAAGCGCTTCTCCTCCAGGCGCACGTACTCGCGGTCCTGGATGGTGGAGATGATGGCCGCGTAGGTGGAGGGCCGCCCGATGCCCAGCTCCTCCAGCTCCTTGACCAGGGAGGCCTCGGAGTAGCGGGCGGGCGGGGTGGTGAACTTCTGTTCCTTGCGGATTTCGCGGACGTCGAGGCGGTCGCCGGGGGCCAGCTTGGGCAGGTCGGCGGAGGTCTCCTCGGCCTCGGGGTCGGCGGGCTCGGCGTCCTTCTTGGCCACCTTGGCCTGGGCGGCGAGAAAGCCGGGGAAGAGCAGGCGTTCGCCCTTGGCCCGCCAGAGGGTCTTGGCGGCGCGCACGGTGACGGTGGTGTCCCAGAATTCGGCGTCGGCCATCTGGGAGGCCATGAAGCGCTGCCAGATGAGGGAGTAGATGCGGTACTGGTCCGCGGGCAGGAGCGGCTTGAGCTGCTCGGGGGTCAGGGTCACGTCCACCGGGCGGATGGCTTCGTGGGCGTCCTGGGCGCTGCCCTTGGTCTTGTAGGCCCGGGGCTTGGCGGGCAGGAAGTCCTTGCCGAAGCGCTCCTGGACCAGGGCGCGCGCCGCGTCGCGGGCCTCGTCGGCCACGCGCACGGAGTCGGTGCGCATGTAGGTGATGAGCGCCAGGGTGCCGCGGTCGCCCAGGTCCACGCCTTCGTAGAGGCGCTGGGCGATGGTCATGGTCTTCTTGGCCGGGTAGCCCAGGCGGTTGTTGGCGTCCTGCTGGAGGGTGGAGGTGATGTATGGCGGCAGGGGCGAGCGCTTGCGCTTCTTCTCCTCCACGGAGTCCACGATGAAGTCGGAGCGGGACAGCTCCTCGTGCAGGGCCTCGGCCTCGGCGGCGGAGCCGATGGGGTTCGAGCCGGGCTTCACGGTCTTGCCGTCGTTCTTCCAGAGTTCGGTCCAGAAGGGCGGGGGCGTGCCCGCGGCGAGCAGGGCCTTGAAGGGCCAGTATTCCTCGGGGCGGAAGGCGTGGCGGAGCTTCTCGCGCTCCACGATGAGCTTGAGGGCCACGGACTGCACGCGTCCGGCGGAGATGCCGCGCTTGACCTTCTTCCAGAGGATGGGGCTGATCTTGTAGCCCACGAGGCGGTCGAGGATGCGGCGGGCCTGCTGGGAGTCGAAGAGCCGCTCGTTCAGCTCGCGGGGGTGCTCCAGGGCCTCGCGCACGGCCCGGGGGGTGATCTCGTTGAACTGGATGCGGGAAAGATTGCCGTTGTCGGCCTTGATGAGCTCGGCCACGTGCCAGGCGATGGCCTCTCCCTCGCGGTCCGGGTCCGGGGCCAGGAAGACCTTGTCGGCCCGCTTGGCGGCGGCCTTGAGGCGCTTGACCACGTCCTCCTTGCCCTTGATGACCTGATAGCGGGGGGCGAAGCCCTGGGCCTCGTCCACGCCCAGGTCGCGCACGGGCAGATCGCGCACGTGACCCACGGAGGCTTCGACCATGTAGTCCTTGCCCAGGAACTTGCCGATGGTCTTCACCTTGGCCGGCGACTCGACGATGATGAGATTCTTGCCCATGTCGGGTGGGCTATAGCCACCCCGGGGCCGCTTGGCAAGGGCGGGGGGATCAGAGGAACAGAAGCAGGGAGACGGACATGACGGCCATGCCCGCCACCAGCCCGTAAACGCAGAGATGGTGCTCCCCGAACTCCTCGGCCGCCGGGAGGAGTTCGTCCAGAGAGATGAAGACCATGATCCCGGCCACGCCGCCGAAGAGCAGGCCGAAGACCGCCTGGGAGAAGAAGGGCATGAGCAGGAGCCAGCCGACCAGGGCTCCCACGGGCTCGGCGAGGCCGGAGAGGAAGGAGAGCAGGAAGGCCTTGCGGCGGTCGCCGGTGGCGTAGAACAGGGGCACGGACACGGCGATGCCCTCGGGAATGTTGTGGATGGCGATGGCCACGGCGATGGCCAGACCCAGGGCCGGATCGGTGAGGGCGGCGGAGAAGGTGGCCAGCCCCTCGGGGAAGTTGTGGATGGCGATGGCCAGGGCCGCGAAGATTCCGGTGTGGTGGAGCTTGCCGAAGTCGTGGGCTTCGTTGCGCGGCAGGTTCTCCAGCCCCTGGTCCATCTCCTCGATGGAGTGCGGCTGGTGGGGGTTTTCGTATTCCGGCACGAGCTTGTCGATGAGGGCGATGAGACCCATGCCCGCGAAGAAGGCCGCCGCCGAGGCCCAGGCCCCGGCCGTATCGCCCCATTGGGCGGAGAGGGCCGCGCGGGACTTGGACAGGATCTCCACGAAGGAAACGTAGAGCATGACGCCGGCGGAAAAGCCCAGGGCCAGGGAGAGGAAGCGGGTGTTCGTGCGGCGGGTGAAGAAGGCCAGGGCCGAGCCGATGCCCGTGGACAGCCCGGCGAGGAGCGTGAGCCCGAAGGCGAAGAGGATGGTTCCCGTTTCCACGGGGGGCATGTTAGCATGAAAGCGCGGCGGCTGTCAGCGCGGTCGGGCGCGTCCTCCGGCGACGCCGCCTTGGGGAAAAGCCCATGCACCCGTCCTACGCCCGCCTCGGAGCGGATGAACTGAGGCGAAGGGCCGAGTCGGCCCTGGCCCGGCTCGCGGCCTGCGACCTCTGCCCCCGGAAATGCGGCGTGGACCGCGCGGCCGGGGAGTCGGGCTTTTGCCGGACCGGGCGGCGGGCGGTGGTGGCCTCATACCAGCTCCACTACGGCGAGGAGTCCGTGCTCGTGGGCGAGGGCGGCTCAGGGGCCGTCTTTTTCTCCGGCTGCAACCTGGGCTGCGTGTTCTGCCAGAACTGGGACATCAGCCACGCGGACGCGGACGGACGCCTGAAGGGCCTTGAGGCCTCGGCCGGGGAGTTGGCCGGGGTCATGCTGGAGCTCCAGTCCCAGGGCGCGGAGAACATCAACCTGGTGAGCCCCACGCACGTGGCGGCCCAGATATTGGAGGCCCTGCCCCTGGCCCTGGAGCGCGGCCTGTCCCTGCCCCTGGTCTGGAACACGGGGGGCTACGAATCCCTGGAGACCCTGGCCCTGCTGGACGGGGTGGCGGACATCTTCATGCCCGACGCCAAGGTCTGGGACCCGGACATCGCGGCCCGCATCCTCCTGGCCCGGGACTACCCGGAGACCGCGCGGGCGGCCATCGCGGAGATGCACCGCCAGGTGGGCGATCTGGAACTGGACGACCGGGGCCTGGCGCGGAAGGGGCTGCTGGTCCGGCACCTGGTCCTACCCGGAGGGCTTGCCGGGACCAGGGCATGGATGGAGTTCCTGGCCGGGCTTTCGCCGTTGACCTTCGTGAACGTCATGGGCCAATATCACCCCTGTGGCCGGGCCGGGGAATTCCCGGGCCTGGAGCGGGCCGTGCGCGGCGAAGAGCACGCCGCGGCCCTGGAAGCGGCCCGCCGGGCAGGGCTCATGCGCCTGGACGGGGACCCGGCGTTGCTGCTGGAGCGGATTCTCCGCCGGGCGAGGGGTGGCTGAACAAAAATGTCAGCCTTCAAAATCACGCCCCTGTAGGGCCTTGCCGGCGTTTTACGTTTTCGTCAGGCTTCTTTCGATTTCCGCCGGTTTTTTTCACAAAAACGGCAATCTCGCACCGCGAAACGCGGCCCACCGATTTTGGGATCAGCCGCAACTAGCTGAAAAACAAGAGCAACAATCCTTTGGCACGGGTATTGTTATTCCCTGCGGACCGGACTGCCCGGCCCGAGACGGAACACCAACTTGTGGAGGAAGGATATGGAAATTCCTGTTTTCAAGTGCAAGAACGCCGATGACGTCATGAAGGCGGTGAAGGACTACAACGTCAGCTTCATCCAGTACTGGTTCATGGACATCCTCGGCACCCTGAAGAGCTTCCAGATCACGCCCAAGGAACTCGAGGCCTCCTTCGAGGAAGGCATGGGCTTCGACGGCTCCTCGATCCTCGGCTTCTGCCGCATCGACGAGTCCGACATGGTGGCCATGCCCGACCCGACCACCTTCCAGATCTGCTCCTGGCGCCCCACCGAGCGTCCGGTGGCCCGGATGTTCTGCGACATCGTCAACCCCGACGGCACCCCCTACGCCGGCGACTCCCGCTACTGCCTGAAGCGCGTCCTGGCCAAGGCCGCCCAGAAGGGCTACACCTTCTACACCGGCCCCGAGCTGGAGTTCTTCCTCTTCGCCGACGACCAGGGCACCCAGATCCTGGACCAGGGCGGCTACTTCGACGCCCCGCCCCTGGATCTCGGCAACAACATCCGCCGCGACATCATCTTCGCCCTGGAGTCCATGGGCATCGCCATCGAGTACAGCCACCACGAAGTGGCCCCCTCGCAGCATGAGATCGACATGCGCTACGCCGAGGGCCTCAAGATGGCCGACACGGTCATGACCTACCGCGTGGTGGTCAAGGAGACCGCCCGCAAGCACGGCTGCTACGCCACCTTCATGCCCAAGCCCATCTTCGGCGAGAACGGCTCCGGCATGCACGTGCACCAGTCCCTGTTCAAGAAGGGCAAGAACGTCTTCTACGACGCCAACGACAAGTACCATCTGTCCGCCGACGGCAAGAGCTACATCGCGGGCATCCTCAAGCACGCCCCCGAGTTCGCCTGCGTGACCAACCAGTGGGTCAACTCCTACAAGCGCCTGGTGCCCGGCTACGAGGCCCCGGTGTACGTGGCCTGGGCCCGCCGCAACCGCTCGGCCCTGGTCCGCGTGCCCATGTACAAGCCCGGCAAGGAAGCCGCCACCCGCATGGAGCTGCGCTGCCCCGACCCGGCCGCCAACCCCTACCTGGCCTTCGCGGTCATGCTGGCCGCCGGCCTCAAGGGCATGGAAGAGAGCTACAAGCTGGCCGATCCGGTCGAGGCCGACATCTTCCACATGGATGAGAAGACCCTCAAGAAGCACAAGATCACGTCCCTGCCCGGCAGCCTGTACGAGGCCGCCCAACTGATGAGGAAGTCCGCCCTGGTCAAGGAGACCCTGGGCGACCACATCTTCACCAAGCTCTACGAGAACAAGATGGCCGAGTGGGACCGCTACCGCATCCAGGTCACCGACTACGAGCTTGAGCGGTACCTGCCCCTCATGTAGCAATCACCTCCGCGGTCTCCGCCTCAATAGGGAAAGGCCCGCTTCGGCGGGCCTTTTTCGTCGGGGCCGTGAAATCCGACCCGGCTTTCTTGTAGAAAATTTTGTATAAAAACTCCCCGAACCGATGACAACCGCCTGGACAACGGGGGAAACAACCGTAATGCTCGGCGCACACCCGGCGGGGAAGGATTCCGGACCGCCGCAACACCTGGGGCAAGACCATGAGAAGCAAGGAAAACAAGGGAACCGCGTTCACGGGGCTGGCAGGCGGAGCGCACTACAAGCGCTGGTCCAAGCTCTTCGGAATGAATGAAAAATTCTATCGGCAAGGGCTCGGCGGCCTCGCCTTGGGCCAGGGGATGCAGGCCCTGGACCTGGGCTGCGGACCCGGGGCGTTGTCCTTCGCCTTGGCGGAAACGGCGCATCCAGACGCCGCGATCCTCGGCCTGGACATCTCCGACGACCAGCTCGCCTATGCCCGCAGCCAGGCACACGGCTTCCCCTGTGCCCTCGAATTCCGCAACGCCTCCATGGATGAGATCCCCTATCCGGACGAAACCTTCGATCTGGTGATGAGTTCCATGGCCCTGCACGAAACCCCTCCGGCGGTGCGCCGCGCCGCCATCAGGGAAACGGCGCGGGTCCTGAAGACGAACGGCGTGTTCCTGCTGGTGGAGTGGAGCCGTCCGAAGCTCGGCCTGTGGGGCGCGATCTGGCTTCCGCTGATCGTGTGGGGCGAAAAGAACAAGGACAACTGGAACAATGCCTACCCGGCGCTGTGCCGGGACCAGGGCCTGTTTCTGGAGGAAGACCGCTACATCAACTCCCTGGCCCGCCGCCAATTGTTCCGAAAAGGCTCTCCCGCCAAGGCGGATATGGGTGGGCCGGTTGCATGAACAGGCGCGGGCGTGGTCTTTTCCCGCCATCCGCAAAGAAAAGGCCCGCTTCGGCGGGCCCTCTCTTTTTTTCAGCATGAAGCCGGCTTCGTCAGCGGGCGGGCTCGGCGACGGCCTCCTCGGCCCGGGGCAGGCCCCAGGCCATGGCCGCGCTGAACAGCGGCAGGACCAGGGTCAGGGCCAGGGCCGGACGCAGGCCGTGGGCGTCGGCCACCATGCCCATGAGCGGCGCGGCGATGCCTCCGATGGAGATGGCCAGCCCCAGGGTCACGCCCGAGGAGAGCCCGAGCCTGCCGGGCAGGTAGTCCTGGCCCAGGACGATCATGGCGCTGTAAGGCACGGACAGGGCCAGGCCCAAAAGCACGAGCACGCCGAGGGCCGCCGCCGGGGTGTCCAGGAGCAGGAAGGCGGGCAGCAGGGGGATCATGGACAGGAAGCAGTAGAGGATGATCCGGGGCTGGCTGTAGCGGTCGGCCAGCCGGCCCCCGGCCAGGGAGCCCACCACCGTGGAGCCCGCGAAGACCGCCAGGGCCGTGGCCCCGGCCTGCTGGGACTGCCCGAGCACGTGCATCCAGTAGAGCGGGATGAAGGTGTTGTAGCCGAAAAAGAGCATGGACCGGCCCACGATGGCCCCGGAGAGCCGCAGGAAGGGCTTCCAGGCCGCCCGGCCCGCGGGGGCCTGGGCGCTCTTCCGGGCCGAGGCCGCGACGCCGCCGGACTCGCGGAAGAAGACCAGGGCCACGGCCAGGGCCACGGCGCAGCCTGGGACCGCCAGGGCCGCCGAGCCCTTCAGCCCCCACCAGCCCATGGCCAGGGCCGCCAGGATGGGGCCCAGGGTGAAGCCCAGGGTGCCGCCCACGCCGAAGACGCTCATGGCCCCGGCCTTCTGTTCCCCGGAGTTGAGGTTCACCAGCCGCGCGGCCACCGGGTGGAAGGCGGCCACGCCCGTGCCGCAGACCGTGGCGGCCAGGAGCACCAGGGCGTAGGTCGGGGCCAGGCCCGTGGCTCCCAGGCCCAGGCAGGCCAGGATCACGGCCAGGGGCATGAGCCAGGTCCGCGATCCCCGGTCGGCCAGCATGCCGAAGGCGGGCTGGACCACGGTGGAGGCCACGTTGGAGGAGAAGACCACGGCCGCGGCCGCCGCGTAGGACAGGTCGTGGCGCGCGATGAGCAGGGGCAGAAGCGCGGGCAGGGCGCCCTGGTTGATGTCCGTGAACAGGTGGGCCACGGTCAGCAGGCCGATGCGGCGACGGTTCATGCGATTCCTTCCTTGATGCGGTGCCGCGGCCGGAATGCGGCCGACGGCCTTGTCATTAGCCCAACCCCGGAGTAGTTTCTCGCGACAATATGACGAAGAATAGCGCGAATCCGACAGAACCAGTCGGCGGCTGGAAGATCATGCAACCCAACCAGGAGGCCGCGAACGACACGGACCCCACCCGGCCCGTGCTGGCCCTGGCCAGGGAGATCGCCCCGGGTCACGTCAACCAGCCCCACCGTCATCTGCGGGCCCAGCTCCTGCATCCCCTGGCCGGGGTCATGACCATCACCACAGATGCTGGAATCTGGGCCGCGCCCGCGCATCTGGCCCTCTGGGTCCCGGCCGGGGTGGAGCATCAAGTGCGGGTCTACAGCCAGCTCTCGCTGAACATTCTCTGCATCCTGCCAGAGGCCGCGCCGCACATGCCCACGGAATGCCGCCTGGCGCCCATGTCGCCGCTGCTGCGCGAGCTCATGGCCCGGGCCTGCTCCCTTCCTCGGAACTACGACCCCTCCGGGCCCGAGGGGAGGCTCATGGGCGTGATCCTGGACCAGCTCCAGACTCTGAGCGCTCCGCCCCTGTATCTTCCCGTGCCGAGGGACATCCGGCTCGCCCGCCTGTGCCGCCACATCATGGAGGACCCGGCGGACCAGAGCACCCTGCCCGAGCTGGCCGAGTGGGTCGGAGCCGCGGACCGCACCCTGCTGCGGCTGTTTCTCAAGGAGACCGGGATGTCCTTCCGGGCTTGGCGGCAACAGGCCCGGCTCTTCGTGGCCCTGGGCAAACTGGCCGCCGGGGAGCCGGTGTCGTCCGTGGCCCTGGACCTGGGCTACGAGAGCCAGAGCGCGTTCATCGCCATGTTCCGCCGGGCCCTGGGGACCACGCCGGGACGCTATTTCTCGGGCGGGAAAACGGCCCCGGACTAGCGCTTGCCCAGGCTCTTGAGCCGGGCCTCGACCACCAGGGGGTTGGGGTAGGTGGTGCGGATGGATTCCAGGAGCTTGCGGGCCTCGGGCACCCGGTCCTCCTGTTCGTAGATGTCCACCAGGAGGAACACGGCCAGGGCCCGGGTCTCCTCCGAGAGCCCTTGCAGGGCCAGGAGTTCCTCCAGGGAGGCCTTGGCCCGGCCGAAGCTCTGGGTGAAGGTGTCGTTCTGGGCCGACTCGTAGAGGCAGCGGGCCTTGAGCTCCGGGGTGGGGGCCTCCCCGGCGCAGCGCGAAAGGGTCTCCTGGGCGGCCTCGAAGTTGCGCTGGTTGCGCTGGGCCCGGGCCAGGCGGATGCGCACCTGCACGCTCTTTTCCGGGTCCTCCACCAGCTTGAGGCACTTCTCCCAGGCCTCCATGGCCTTGGCCCGATTGCCCTGCTGCTCGTAGAGGTCCCCCAGGAGGAAGAGGGCCTCGGCCCCCGCGCCGGAGGCCCCGCCGAACTCCAGGACCATGGACTCCAGGAGCATGACCGAGCGGTCCACGTCACCCTTGACGTTCATGGAGATGTCCAGGAGCCGGTCCCAGGCCTCGCGGCGGAACGCGCCCTGGGGATCCTTCTGGAGGTAGCGCTCGTAGCTCGTCTCGGCCTCCAGGTAGAAGCCCTTGGACAGGGCCTCGCGGGCCGCCTCCACGTCGGGCGGAGCGGCCTCCTCCCGCCGGAAGCAGCCCGGCAGGAGGAGGACCAGAAGAAGGAGGCAGGCCGAGGCCCGGACCATGATTCCGCCCACGAACGCTAGACGTCCTGCTCCAGGCCCCGGTCCACGAGGTCGAAGCCGGCCACCGAGCCCTCGCCGTCCATGCGCACGAGGCGCACGCCCTGGGTGGCCCGGCCCTGGGTCAGGCTGACTTCGGCCACGCCGATGCGGATGACCTTGTTGGTGGAGGTGAGCAGGACGATCTGGTCGCTGTCCTGGACCATGACCGCGCCCATGACCTCGCCGGTCTTGGCCGTGACGCGCATGTTGATCACACCCTTGCCGCCCCTGGTCTGGAGCCGGTACTGGTCCAGGGGGGTGCGCTTGCCGTAGCCGCCGGAGGCCACGGTGAGCAGCTCGGTGCGGGCCGGGTCGCCGGTGACCACGGCGGCCACCACCCGGTCGTCGCCGCGCAGGGCGATGCCCTTCACGCCCGAGGCCGCGCGGCCCATGGAGCGGGCGTCCTTGATGTTGAAGCGGATGGCCGTGCCCTTGCTGGTGGCCAGGACCACGTCGCAGTCGGACGGCACCTCGCGCACGGCCAGCAGCTCGTCGCCGTCGCGCAGGAGCACGGCCTTGATGCCCGTGGCCCGGCAGTTGCGGTAGAGCTCCAGGCTCGTGCGCTTGACCATGCCCCGGCGGGTGACGAAGAGCAGGAAGCGGCTCTCGTCGAACTCCCGCACCGAGATGGCCGTGGCGATGACCTCGTCCTTGTCCAGGGGCAGGAGGTTGGCCACGTGGGCGCCCTTGGCGTAGCGGCTGCCCTCGGGCACCTGGTGGGCCTTGAGCTGGTACATCTTGCCCTGGTTGGTGAACACGAGCAGGTACTGGTGGTTCGTGGTCATCAGGAAGGTGTGCACGAAGTCGCCGTCCGAGGTCTGGACCCCGGAGATGCCCTTCCCGCCCCGGCGCTGCTGCTGGTAGTTGGAGAGCGGGGTGCGCTTGATGTAGCCGCGCTGCGAGAGGGTGATGACCACCTCCTCGTCCGGGATGAGGTCCTCCACGTCGATGCAGGCCGCGTCCTCGCGGATGAGCTCGCTCATGCGCGGGGTGGCGTGGGTCTTCCTGACCTCGGCCAGCTCGTCGCGGATGACGCCCTTGAGCACCTCCTCGTTCTCCAGGATGCTCTTCAGGTACTCGATGAACTTGAGGAGCTCCTTGTACTCCTCCATGAGCTTCTCGCGCTCCAGGCCGGTGAGGCGCTGCAGGCGCATGTCCAGGATGGCCTGGGACTGGAGGTCCGAGAGGCCGAAGCGTTCGCCCAGGGCGGCCTTGGCCGAGGGCGCGTCCTTGGCCGCGCGGATGATCTTGACCACCTCGTCGATGTTGTCCAGGGCGATGCGCAGGCCTTCCAGGATGTGGGCCCGCTTCTCGCTCTTGTCCAGGTCGAAGCGCGAGCGGCGGATGATGACCTCGCGCCGGTGCTCCAGGAAGTGCTCCAGGACCTGCTTCAGGTTCATGAGCACGGGCCGGTTCCCGGCCACGGCCATCATGTTGATGCCGAAGCTCGTCTCCAGGGGCGTGAACTTGTAGAGCTGGTTGATGATGATGTCGGCGATGGCCCCGCGCTTGAGGTCGAGCACGATGCGGATGCCCCGCCGGTCGGACTCGTCGCGCAGGTCGGCCACGCCGTCGATCTTCTTCTCGTTGATCAGCTGGGCGATCTTCTCCACCAGGCTGGACTTGTTCAGGGCGTAGGGAATCTCCGTGATGATCACGGATTCCTTGCCGCCCTTCTTCTGCTCCTCCACCAGGACCCGGCCGCGGATCTTGATGCTGCCGCGGCCCGTGGTGTAGGCCTCGTCCAGGCCCTTGCCCGCGTAGATCAGGCCCCGGGTGGGGAAGTCCGGCCCGGGGATGCGGGCCATGAGCTCGTGCACCGTGCAGTCCGGGTAGTCCAGGAGATGGATGGAGCCGTCCACCAGCTCGCCCAGGTTGTGCGGCGGGATGTTGGTGGCCATGCCCACCGCGATGCCCGCCGTGCCGTTCAACAGCAGGTTCGGCACCTTGGTGGGCAGGACTTCCGGCTCCTGCAGGGTGTTGTCGTAGTTGGGCCGGAAGTTGACGGTCTCCTTCTCGATGTCGGCCAGGAACTCGGTGGTCAGCTTGGCCATGCGCACTTCGGTGTACCGCATGGCCGCCGCGGCGTCGCCGTCGATGGAGCCGAAGTTGCCCTGCCCGTCCACGAGCGTGTTGCGCATGGAGAAGTCCTGGGCCATGCGCACCAGGGCGTCGTAGACCGCCGCGTCGCCGTGGGGGTGGTACTTGCCGATGACGTCGCCGACCACGCGGGCGGACTTCTTGTAGGGCCGGTTGAAGGTGTTGCCCAGGTCGTGCATGGCGTAGAGGATGCGCCGGTGAACCGGCTTCAGCCCGTCGCGCGCGTCCGGGATGGCCCGGCCGATGATGACCGAGAGCGAATACTCCAGGTAGGATTTTTTCAGTTCTTCTTCAATGGTGACGAAATTTTCCACACATTCCTCCAATATGAAGACCACGGCTCCGCGCGGCGGGTGGTTCCGGCCGGATCACGTCCGGGCGGCCCGCCGGGGGGCTCCTAGATGTCCAGCTCCCGCACCGCCAGGGCGTTGCGCTCGATGAACTGGCGACGCGGTTCGACCATGTCGCCCATGAGGTTCTTGAAGATGTCGTCGGCCTCGGCCGCGTCCTTGATGCTCACCTGGAGCATGCTGCGCCGCGCCGGGTCCATGGTCGTGTCCCAGAGCTGTTCGGGGTTCATTTCGCCCAGGCCCTTGTAGCGCTGGATGCCCCAGCCCTTGTGGGCCTCGGCCATGGCCGCGTCGTAGAGGGCGAAGAGCCCGTCGGCCGGGATGGCCCCCTCGGGGCGGCGGAGCTGGAAGCGGAACGCGCCGCAGTCCTGGGCCAGGGCCGCGTAGGTCTCGTGGGTCTTCTTGTAGAGCTTGGAGTTGAAGAACTCCATGGCCAGCCGGGTGCGGTGGCCGCTCTGGTTCTCGAAGACCAGGAAGCTGCGCTCCTTCTGGTTCTCCTCGTCGGTCTCGGTCTCCAGCTTCGTCTTGTAGCCGCGCCCGTGCATGTCCTCCACGAAGGCGGCCTCGGCGGCCTCGTCCTTCTCGAAGTAGCGGAAGGAGAGCTTGTGCGGGCTCTGCAGCAGGGCCAGGAACAGGCTCTCCTCGATGCCCATGTTCTGGGCGTCGCCGATCTTCTCGCGCACGAAGCGGATGTCCGTGAGCAGGCGGATCATGTCCTTGCCCTTGAGGGCCTTGCCGCCGGAGGTCTCCACGCTCAGGCCCTCGCCCAGCTGGGAGAGGAGGAACTGCTGGAGCTCGGCGTCGTCCTTGATGAAGCGCTCGGTCTTGCCCCGGTGCGCCCGGTACAGGGGCGGCTGGGCGATGAACAGGTGGCCCTTGTCGATGAGCTCCTGGTACTGGCGGAAGAAGAAGGTCAGCAGCAGGGTGCGGATGTGCGATCCGTCCACGTCGGCGTCGGTCATGATGACGACGCGGTGGTAGCGCAGCCGGTTGAAGTCCTTCTCCTCCTCCACGCCCACGCCGAGGGCCGTGATGAGCGCGCGGATCTCCTTGTTGCCGAGCATCTTGTCGAAGCGGGTCTTCTCCACGTTCAGGATCTTGCCGCGCAGGGGCAGGATGGCCTGGATGCGTGGGTCGCGGCCCTGCTTGGCCGAGCCGCCGGCCGAGTCGCCCTCGACGATGAAGATTTCCGATTCCTCGGGGTTCTTGCTCTGGCAGTCGGCCAGCTTGCCGGGCAGGGAGTTGTCCGAAAGCGCGCCCTTGCGACGCACCAGGTCGCGGGCCTTGCGGGCGGCCTCGCGGGCCCTGGCGGCGTCCACCACCTTCTCGATGATGGCCTTGGCCTCGCGGGGGTTCTCCTCGAAGTACTGGCTGAGCTTCTCGTAGACCATGGCGGCCACGATGCCCGCGATCTCGGAGTTGCCGAGCTTGGTCTTGGTCTGGCCCTCGAACTGCGGCCGGGGCAGCTTCACGCTGATCACGGCCGTGAGGCCCTCGCGCACGTCGTCGCCGGTGAGCTTCTCCTTGAGCTTCTTGGAGATGTCCGACTTCTGGATGTAGGTGTTCAGCGCCCGGGTCAGGGCCGCCTTGAAGCCCATGAGGTGCGTGCCGCCCTCGATGGTGCGGATGTTGTTCGCGAAGGTGTAGACGTTTTCCTTGTAGGACTGGTTGTACTGCACCGCGAACTCGGTGATCACGCCGTCACCCTCGGCGGAACCGTGGATGATGTCGTGGATCGAGCCCTGGCCCTGGTTGATGTCGGCCACGAAGGAGCGGATGCCGCCCTCGTACTTGAAGCTCTCGCGCTCGCCGCTGCGCTCGTCGGTGAACTCGATCTCCAGGCCGGAGTTGAGGTAGGCCAGTTCCTGCATGCGCTTCTTGAGCACCGCGTACTCGAACTGGTTGACCTCGAAGATCTCCTCGTCGGGCCGGAAGCGCACCATGGTGCCCGTGGACTGGGTCTCGCCCACATGTTCCACGCCGGTGACGGGCTTGCCGCGTTCGTACTTCTGGCGCCAGAGCTTGCCGTCGCGCTTGACCGTGACCTCCAGGAACTCGGAAAGGGCGTTGACCACCGAGACGCCCACGCCGTGGAGGCCGCCGGAGACCTTGTAGGACTCGTTGTCGAACTTGCCGCCCGCGTGGAGCACGGTCATGACCACCTCGACGGCGGGCCGCTTCTCCTTGGGGTGCATGTCCACGGGAATGCCGCGGCCGTTGTCCGAGACGGTCACGGAATTGTCCATGTGCAGGGTCACGCGGATGCGCGAGCAATACCCGGCCATGGCCTCGTCGATGGAGTTGTCCACCACCTCGTAAACCAGGTGGTGCAGACCCCGGATGTCGGTGGAGCCGATGTACATGGCCGGGCGCTTGCGCACGGCCGAAAGGCCCTCGAGGACCGTGATGCTGTCCGCGTTGTAGCCGTTGTGCTGCTGGGTCTGGTCGCTCATGCTAGGCGTTGTCCTCGCTGTAGTAAGTCTCTTCCTGGATCATCATCGGCATGAGGATCACCTGGTAGTCGGGGTCGTTCTCCCCGGTGACGCCGCAGGGGGCCTCGGGCCCGGTGAGCACGAAGCCCACGTTCTCGCTGCCGAAGTGGTTCAGAATCTCGATCAGGTTCTTGGTCGGGAAGGCGATGTGCTGAATGGAGCCGGAGAAGCCCGCCTCGAGGGTCTCGGTGGCCGTGCCCGTCTCCTGCCCCTGGCTGGCGAGAATCGTCTCCTCGGGCCGGAAGGTGAAGTACGTGCAGCGGTTCGTGTCCGTGTTGAAGATGGTGATGCGCTCGAGCGCGTCGATCATCTCCAGGCGCTTGGCGTGCAGGCTGCTGGAGCCCTGCTCCTGGAGCTTGGTCAGGAAGCCCCGGAAGTTGGGATACTGATAGTAGGACAGGGGCAGGCTGAAGGTCTCCTTCTTGTCCCCGGTGCGGAAGAAGAGCCGCTTGTTGCTGATGGACAGCTCGATCTCGTCTCCGGAGAGCCACTTCTTGAGCTCCAGGATGTACTTCTTCTGGATCAGGATGCCCTCTTCCGGCAGCAGGGAATGCACGTCGTCGTTGATGAAGCTGAACATGGCGAACTGGTGGCCGTTGAGGCCGCAGACCTCCACGCGCTTGCCCTCGTCCATGGGCCCGGCCTGGGAAGGGAGCATGTACAGGCAGGCGATGGCCTCCATGGAGTCCTCGTCGCTGACGCAGAAGGCCACCCTGTCGATGATCTCGTTCAGCAGATCGCCGGACCAAAAGATGGTCCCGTTCTCCGGGAAGGCCGAAAACTTCTGGAACCATTCGGGGTCGTTCACCGGCAGCTTGTAGCGCCGCGCGCCCTGCTCCACGACCAGGTTCTGCTTCTCGGCGTCGGTGCGCAGGGTGATCTCGGTCCCGGCGGGCAGCTTGCGCACCAGGTCATAGAAGGCGCGGCCCTGGACGCCGGCCAGGCCGTCCTCCTGGATCACGCCGGGATAGGAGCCGCAGAACTCAAGGTTGGAGTCCGTGGACATGACGGACAGGGCGCCCGCGTCGGCCTTGAGCCAGATGGTGCGCAGAAAGGCCGCGCCGGTCTTGGCCGGGATGATGTTGGCGGACTTCTGCAGGCCCTCGATGATTTCGTCCCTCTTCACCTTCAAAAACATGTTCTTTCTCCTTGGTTGCCGTGGAAGGGGGCGTTCCTTTGTTCGTCTCGATGCGAACGTATTGTTTTTCTTTCAAAAAAAAGGAACATCCCGATGTTCGGGAATGGTTCCGTCATGTTCCTCGTCAGGCCGCGGGGCCTTGTTCCCCGGCCAAGAGACATTTTCTCTTCAGGTCTTTTAACACCTTTTTCAAAGACTGATCATCTTGCTGTATTTGCTCTATTTTTTTGACTGAATACAAGACCGTGCTGTGGTCCTTTCCACCGAAGGCCCGGCCCAGGGCCGGGAAGGACAGTCCGAGCAGGTCGCGGCAGAGGAACATGGCCATCTGGCGGGCCAGGGCGATGTTCTGGTTGCGCCGCGATCCCAGGATGTCCTTGGGGTTGACCCCCTGGTTTTCGGCCACGATGGAGATGACGGTCCGGGGCGAAAGGGCCTCGGCGGTCTTCTCCTCGGTGTTGTTCAGGATCTGCTCGAAGTCGCGCTCGTCCAGCTCCTTGCGCACGAGCTCGCGATAGGCCGTGAGCTTGAGCAGGATGCCCTGGAGATAGCGGAAGTCGTGGAAGCGCTGGGCCAGGGTGAGCATCTGCTCCCGGGAGAGCATGAGCTTCTTGGTCCGGCAGCGCTCCTGCACGTAGTTCACCCGGACCTCCAGGTCCGGCTGCTTGAGGGTCACGATGAGGCCCCATTCCAGGCGCGAGCGGAGCATAGGGTCGAGGAAGTCGCAGGAGGCGATGGTCGCGGGCGAGGTGAAGACCATCTGCTTGCGGTTTTCGTGGAAGTGATTGAAGACTGAGATCATTTCTTGCTGGAGGTCCGGGGTGTTGCGCAACAGGTGCAGGTCGTCCACGAAGAGGAAGTCGTGGTCCCCCAGGCGCGCGCGGGCCGCCACCCGATCCCCTTCGTAGCTGTTTTGGATGTCCTGCATGGAAGTCAGCAGGATGCGGCCGGGGTCGTGGCGCTTGCTGATCTCGTTGGCGATGGCTCGCAGGAGGTGGCTCTTGCCCGATCCCCCGGCCCCGCAGATGACGAAGGGGTTGAACAGGGTCCCGGCCTGCTTGGCTACCTCCCGGGCCGAGGCCAGGGGGAAGTAGTTCTTTTTGTTGACCATGAAGGTCTCGAAGGTGAACTGGGGGTCGAAGGGGAAGTCCACGGCTCGGGGAGCGGTGCGCGAGGCCGGGGCCGTTCCGTTGGAGCGCTGCTCGCGGTAGCGCACCGAGCAGCCGTCGCCCATGAAGGTGGCCAGCAGGGCCTCGAAGCGGTCCCGGATGCCCTCCTCGAACCAGCGCGCGAAATAGGCGTGGGGAAAGCCGATCTCCAGGCAGCGGCCGTCCTCGTCCATGTTCAGGGAGAGGGGGTCGAACCAGCGCCGGAGCTCCTGTTCGGAACAGGTCTGGCTGAGGTGTTGTCGAAGGACTTCTTTCACGTTTGGCGACCGTTTCCCGAACCGGCGCTAACAAGAGAAAATAAAAGGAGTTTTTCGAGCGGGCCGGGGGCGTGCTGGTGGCCCTCGAAAGACTTCAGGATATGTACCCCAAAACCGTTGCGAAGCCAAGGCCGGTGGCGGGTCGCGCGGCCGATTATTTATTGCCTTCGCCGATGATTTGGTCCAATCTGAGGGGCCCGGAATGACCCGGAAGAAAACGTCTCTCGGAGTAAGGCCATGTCCAGTCCCAAGGTGAACAAGACGATCCAGGAGATCAACGAGCGCATCCGCAAAGGCAAGGCCGTGGTCCTCAACGCCGGCGAAATGACCGCGCTGGTGAAGAAGATCGGCAAGGCCAAGGCGGCCAGGGAAGTGGACGTGGTCACCACGGGCACCTTCTCGCCCATGTGCTCCTCCGGGCTCATGTTCAACATTGGGCAGGAACCGCCGGTGATGAAGACCTCCAAGGTCTGGATCAACAACGTTCCCTGCCACGCCGGGGTGGCCGCCGTGGACGCCTACCTGGGCGCCACCGAGCCCGCCGAGGACGATCCGCTGAACAAGGTCTATCCCGGCCGCTTCGCCTACGGCGGCGGCCACGTCATCGAGGACCTCGCGCGGGGCAAGGCCGTGCACCTGCGGGCCGAGGCCTACGGCACGGACTGCTACCCCCGCCGCAAGCTGGACAAGGACGTGACCCTGGCGGACCTGCCCTTCGCCCAGCTCCTCAACCCGCGCAACTGCTACCAGAACTACAACGTGGCCGTGAACCTCACGAGCCGCACGATCCACACCTACATGGGCCCGCTCAAGCCCAACAGCCACAACGCCAACTACGCCACGGCCGGACAGTTCTCGCCGCTGTTTAACGATCCCTATCTGCGGACCATCGGCCTGGGCACCAAGATCTTTCTCGGCGGCGGCACGGGTTGGGTCCTGGGCGCGGGCACCCAGCATAATCCCAAGCCCCCGCGCAACGAGCGGGGCATCCCCCTGACGCCCGCGGGCACGCTCATGGTCCGGGGCGACCTGAAGCAGATGCGCGCCCGCTACCTGCGCGGCGTGTCCATCGTGGGCTACGGCTGCTCCCTGGCCGTGGGCGTGGGCATCCCCATCCCGATCCTGGACGAGGACATGGCCTGGTTCACCGGCGTGGCCGACGTGGACATCCAGATGCCGATCAAGGACTACGGCTACGACTACCCCAACGGCCTGCCGCGCATCCTGGGCCACGTGACCTATGAGGAACTCAAGTCCGGCGAGATCATGGTCAACGGCAAGAAGACTCAGGCCGTGCCCCTGACGAGCCTGTCCATGTGCCAGGAAGTGGCCGACGAGCTGAAGAAGTGGATCGAGGAGGGCAAGTTCCTGCTCACCGAGGCCCAGGAGACGATCCCCAGCTTCTGATTCCGTCCCAGCACCTATTGATCGCCGCGGCCCGCACGGAACATGTCCATGCGGGCCGCTTGTCATTCCTCGCGGATGGCCCGGGTGGCCAGGCGGCAGACTTTCTCGTCCGGGGGGAAGGTCCATTGGCCCACGGAGGCCACCGGCCGCATGCCCATGAGCGAGTTGCAGACGAAGACGTGCCGCGCCGAGGCCAGATCTTCCAGGCGCAGAGGTTCTTCGGCGATGTCCAGGACCTCCCGGGCGGCGGCCAGGGCGATCGAGGGCAGGCGCAGGGCCGAGGCCGGAGCCGCGAGACCGCCATCGCGGGCCACGACCAGGGCCGCCGCGGCCGTCTCCAGCATCAGGCCGTCGCGGTCCAGGAGCAGGGCGTCGTCGAAGCCCAGGGCCCGGGCCCGGCGGCGGGCCAGGATGAAGGGCGCGTGGTTCATGGTCTTGTGCCCGCACAGCCGGGACTCGTGGAGTTCCGGGCAGGGCCGCAGGCGCAGCGGCGACAGCGGGGCCGGGTCGTAGGGCGCGGCCGTGGAGAGGAACCGGGCCGGAGCCTCCTCGGTTTCCTCGAAGCAGAACAGGTTCACCCGGGCGTGCCGACCCTCCAGGCCGTTGCGGCGCACCACTTCCGCCAGGACCGCGCGGTGGTCCTGGGGCTCGGGCGTCAGGTCCAGGGCCGCCAGGGATCGGCCCAGGCGCTCCAGATGGGCCTCCAGGCGGCAGAGCGCGCGGCCGTTGTACAGCAGGGTTTCGAAGGCCCCCAGCCCGAAGCGCAGACCCGTGCTCCCCGGGTCCAGGGGCAGGGGCCCGTCGCGGAACGCTCCCTTGAAGTGGACGATCACAGGTCCTCCAGGCGCAGGAAGTTGTCGGCCTTGGCCACGGTCTCCTCGTACTCCAGCTCCGGCCGGGAATCCACGACGATGCCGCTGCCCGCGAAGAAGTCCAGGCGGTCCGAGCGGGCGTCCAGCAGGGCCGTGCGGATGGCCACCGAGGAATCCAGGTCCCCGTTCTCCCGCAGCACGGCGAAGCAGCCGCAGAAGATGTCCCGGCAGTGGGGCTCCAGGCGCTCCATGATCTCCAGGGCGCGGCGCTTGGGGCAGCCGGTGACCGAGCCGGGCGGAAAGGCGTCCAGCAGGAGGTCCGCGCCGTCGCGGCCGGGCCGGAGCGCGCCGCTGACGTCCGAATGCATCTGCAGCAGGCGGTCCACGCGGAACACGGCCTTGTGCCGGTCCACGCGCACCGAGCCCGGGGCGCAGTTCTGGGACAGGTCGTTGCGCATGAGGTCCACGATCATGGACAGCTCGGCGTCCTCCTTGGGCGAGGCCCGCAGGGCCGCCGCCAGCGCCGGGTCGTCTTCCAGGCAGGAGGCGGTGCCCTTGATGGGCTGGCTCAGGGCCCGGCCGCCGTCCAGGCGCAGGAAGCGCTCCGGCGAGACCGAGAGCAGGGCCAGGGGGCCGTGGCGGAACCAGGCCATGAACGGCGCGGGCCGCCGCAGCCAGAGCCGGAGCAGGAGGTCCGGGCCGAGCCGCGCCGGGAAGTCCCGGCCGAAGCGGATGGACATGGTGCACTGGTAGGCGTCCCCGTCGCGGATGTGCTCCAGGGTCTGCTCCACGGCCCGCATGTACCCATCCCGGTCCAGGGAGGCCGCTGCCGGGGCCTTGGGCGGCGGGTTCCAGGCCGGGAGCGGCGGCGGAGCGGCGGCCAGCCGGGCCAGTTCGCGGGTCAGGCCCGGGTCCGCGCCCAGGATGTCCAGGCGGCCGTCGGAGTGCCGCCAGGAGACCAGGGCCGCGTACTTGCGGAAGAGCCCCGGCGGCAGGGCCCTGGGCTTGGCCGAGGGAACGCCGCGCAGGTCCAGGCCCAGGGGGTAGGTCAGGAAGCCCAGGGCCGGGCCGGGGTGGGCGGCCAGGAAGGCCCGCAGCCCGGGCTTGGGGTCGCGGGGGTTCGGGACGTGCTCGGCCAGCGGGCCCAGGCCCGCCAGACAGGCCTCCTCGCCCGGCCAGCCCGCGCCGGAGAGCAGGAGGTCCGCGTCCAGGTCGCGGGCCAGGCGCGCGGCCAGACCGGCGAAGGCCTGCCGGTCAAGACAGGCCGAGGCGGCGCGCGGCAAGGGCAAGGCAGTGTCCTCCGTCTTCGGTGAGGAAGGATTCGGGGTGGAACTGGAACCCGATCAACGGCCGGGTTTCGTGGGCCAGGGCCATGACCAAGCCGTGGGCGTCGGCGGCCAGGACCTCCAGGCCTCGGCCGAGGGTCGCCGCGTGCAGGGAGTGGTAGCGGGCCACGCGCAGGCTCCGGCCGCCCAGGTCCACGGGCTCGGCCCGGCCGTGCACGCAGCCGGGCAGTCGTTCCGTGGTCCCGCCGAAGTGTTCGTTGAGAATCTGCATGCCCAGGCAGATTCCCAGCACGGGCGCGCCGGAATCCAGGAGCGGCGCGTAGGCCGGGTATTCGCGGGGATGGCCGGGGCCGGGCGAAATGACCAGGAGGTCGAAATCCCGGACCCGCTCCGGCGGATAGGGCGCGACCTCCACCCGGGCGCGGAAGAATCCGGCCAGGAGGTGCTCCAGGTTCCAGGTGAAGCTGTCGGCGTTGTCGGCGAGCAGGATGCGCATGCGTCTCGTGCTTGCGGGCCGCGCGGGCCCCGGCGTATAACAAAATGGCCGGTCGGACTCCCGGCCGGGCGCCCACTATCCAAGGAGTCGGGGAAAATGGCAAGCACCGTGCATTTCTGGAACCTGAGGGCCAGCCTGAAATCCGGCAACGAGGCCAGGCTGACCAAGCTCGTCAAGGCCGCGGGCAAGGACCTGGGCCTGGTCCCGGGCGACCTCGCGGCCGTGAAGATCCACTTCGGCGAGCAGGGCGTCACCGGCTTCGTTCGGCCCCTGCTGCTCAAGCCCCTCATCGCCTGGCTCGTGGGCCAGGGGGCCAAGCCCTTCCTCACCGACGCCAGCACCCTCTACGTGGGCCGTCGGGGCGAGGCCGTGTCGCACCACCTGGTGGCCGCCGAGCATGGTTTCGACCCCTTGGTCCTGGGCGCGCCGGTGATCATCGCCGACGGCGTCAGGGGCCGGCACCAGGAGGCCGTGCGCATCCGGGGCAAACACGTGAAGAAGGCCTTCATCGCCGGGGACATCGCGGCGGCCGACGCCCTCGTCTCGGTGAACCACGTCAAGGGCCACGAGATGGCCGGATTCGGCGGGGCGCTCAAGAACCTGGGCATGGGCTGCGCCTCCAAGCAGGGCAAGATGCACCAGCACATCACCACCGGCCCGGCCCTGGACCCGGAAAAGTGCGTGGGCTGCGGCTCCTGCGTCCAGGTCTGCGCGGCCGGGGCCCTGGTCCTGGGCAAGGCGGGCAAGGCCGTGCTGGACATGGAGAAGTGCGTGGGCTGCGGCATGTGCTTCACGGCCTGCAAGACCGGCGCGCTGGCCATCGACTGGAAGACCGACATCCAGGACTTCCTGGAGCGCATGATGGAGTACGCCAAGGCCGTGCTGGCCACCAAGCGCGGGCCCTGCCTGCACCTGAACTTCGTGCTCTCCGTGGTCCCGGACTGCGACTGCATGGGCTTCACCGACGCGGCCATCTGCCCGGACATCGGCGTGCTGGCCTCCACCGATCCGGTGGCCGTGGACCAGGCCAGCGTGGACCTGGTCAACGCGGCCCAGCCCCTCTGGCCCAGCCGCCTGCCCAAGGGCGTCAAGCCCGGGGACAACAAGTTCCTGGCCGTGCACCCGCACGTGCCCGTGGACATGGGCTTGGCCTACGCCGAGAAGATCGGCCTGGGCAGCCGGAAGTATAAGCTCGTGCAGATTTAGACGGACTCAGAGCAGGAAGCGGGCCGCGTCGATCTTGTAGCGCGCGGGATCGAGGCATTCCAGCACGCCCACGGCGTCGGGGCGGCCGGGGTCCTGGGCCCCCAGGTCCAGGACCCGGGAACGGCGCGGCCGCATGCGCGCGTCGAAGACCACCCGCACCTTCGGAAGCAGGGGACGGCCGGGATTGCCCTCGGCCACCACGCCGTATTCCCCGCTGGTGAGGCGCACGAAGCTGCCCACGGGGTAGACGCCCAAGGTGCGCACGAGCATCTCCACGCATTCCGGGCAGAAGCCCTGGCCGCGCCGCTGGTAGAGGCGGCCCAGGGCTTCGGAGGGAGGCAGGGCCCGGCGGTAGGGCGTCTCGCTGATGAGGGCGTCGTAGACGTCGGCCACGCTCACGATCTGGGCGGGCATGGAGATGTCCGGCCCGGCCAGGTGATAGGGATAGCCCCGGCCGTCGGTGCGCTCGTGGTGTTCGAGCACGGCCCGGGCCACTCCGGCCGGAATCTCGGGCCGGTCCTTGAGCAGGAGGTAGCCCTCCAGGGCGTGCGCCCGGGCCTGGGCCAGCTCGTCCTCGTCGAGGCGGCCCGGCTTGTTCAGCACGGCCTCGGACACCCGGGCCTTGCCGATGTCGTGCAGCAGCCCGGCCATGCCCAGGCCGACGAGCTCCTCCCCGGAAAAGCCGAGCACCCGCCCGAGCAGCAGGCAGAACACGGCCACGTCGGCGCAGTGGCACACCGTGTAGTCGTCCAGGCGGCGCAGCCTGGCCGTGACCGAGGCGGTCTCGTTGCGGTCCATGCTCCCGGCCATGTCCTCCACCAGGGGCCGGACCTCGTCCAGGCGGAGCGTCCGCCCGGCCCGGGCGTCGGTCATGAAGCGGCGGGCCAGGGCCACGGCCTGGGCGTGGAGGCGCGCGGCCACGGGCAGCTCGTCCCGGAGCGCGGCAAGGGGCGAGGCGGCCAGGATTTCGCGGCGCTCCTCGGTCGACAGCTCGGACACGGGCACCGAGCGGTCGGTGTCCACGAGGATTTCGTCCGAGGCCAGGGACACGTAGTGGGCCAGGTCGGCGGAGAGGATCAGGCGCTCGACCTTGACCACCGGGTCCTCGAACGCGCCGGAGCCGTAGCTGACCACGAACATGCCGGGCCTGAGTTCGGCGGGTTTGAGACGCACGAGCATGGGGCTGGAATAGCCCGGCCCGGGGTTCGCTGTAAACCCGGGCCCGGGCGGGGGGTCAGGTGAAGAAGTAGCGCGAGAGGTCGACGCGGTAGTCGGCGGGATTGAGGCACTCGGTGATGCGCAGGGGCTCGGCCGCGCCGTCCTGGTCGGCCAGGTCCACCATCCTGATGGGCGTCATGCGCATCTGCTTGTCCATGATGACCTTGATCTTGGGCCGCAGGAGATAGGCCGGGTTGTCGTCGCAGATGATCCCGAAGGAGCCGTCGGACAGGCGCACGAAGCTGCCCACCGGGTAGACGCCCATGCACTTGATGAAGTGCTCCACGGAGTTGGGATAGAAGTCCGAGAGCCGCCACTGGTACATCATGCCCAGGGCCCGGGTGGGGGCCAGGGCGTCCTTGTAGACCCGCTTGCTGGTCAGGGCGTCGTAGACGTCCACCACCGAGACGATGCGCGAGAACTTGCCGATGTCCGGCCCCTTGAGGCCCTGGGGATAGCCTCGGCCGTCGTAGCGCTCGTGGTGCTGGAGAATGGCCTTGAGGATTTCCGGGTGCAGGCCCTTCTGGGCGCTCATGATGCGGTAGCCCTCCATGGAGTGCCCCTGCATGACCTTGAATTCCTTGTCCGTGAGCCGTCCCGGCTTGTTCAGGATATCCTCGGGAATCTTGGCCTTGCCCACGTCGTGGAACAGCCCGGCCACGCCGAGCATGCGCAGGGCCTTCTTGGACAGGCGCAGGTGCTTGCCCAGGATCACGGCCAGCACGCCCACGTTGATGCAGTGGGTGTAGGTGTACTCGTCGAAGCGCCGCAGCTTGCAGAGGGTGGCCCCGGCGCGCTCGTTGCGGAACACGCTGTCGATGACGCCGTCGACCATGGGCAGGGAGTCGCGGTAGTCCACGTTGCGGCCCTTGCGCACATCGTCCATGAAGGTCTTGGCGTAGTGCAGGGCCTCGTTGTAGACCTTCTCCACCACCACGATCTCGTCGCCCAGGGGCACGCGCGGGGCCGGCCCCTCTTCCGGGGCCTCGGCCGCGGCGCGGACCGCCGCCCTGATGTCGAGATTGATGGCGTCGTCGATGAAGACTTCCCGGACATGATCGGGAATGTACTGCACGACGCTGCTTTCGGAGAGAATAGGCTTTTCTATGGAGATGAACGGGTTGGTGTACGTGCCCTCGCCGTACTTGACCACGTACATGCCGATCTTGAGGTCTGTGACCTTGACCTTTCGGATCATTCGGCCGCCCGGCTTCCCCGTTTTCTTGACGTTTTTTTGTTCTATTCAGCTTTACCCGTTTTCCCCCACAGGGGCAAACCCGGCCGCGAATCCTTCCAGCAGGCCCAGTTGCGCCAGCAGCGCGGGGCAGTCCTCGGCCACGAAATCCGGGGACGCCAGGGACAGCTCCTCCAGGCCCATCCGGCCGGTGGCCACGGCCCCGGCGAGCATGCCCGCGCGGCGGGCCGTCTCCACGTCCAGGGGATGGTCGCCGATGAGCAGGGCCCGGCCCGGGGCCACGCCCAGGCGCTCCAGGGCCAGCAGCGCGTGCGCCGGGTCCGGCTTGACCCGGGGGGCGTCCTCGCGGGCCAGGAAGACCCCGCAGCTCTTTTCCACGTCCGGGAAGACCTTCTTCACCGCGGCCGTGCAGTTGCGGGTGATGATGCCCGTGGCCAGGCCCCGCCCGGACAGACCGGCCAGCACCGGCCGGGCGAAGTCGAAGAGCCGCCCCCTGGCCGCCGCGTCCAGCTCCATGGCCGTGATCGTGAGCAGCCCCCGGGTGCGCAGCTGCTTGCCCAGGTCCTCGTCAAAGGCCCCGACCTCCTCCACCAGCTCCTCCAGCCACTCCAGCACCGGCAGGCCGCCGGATTCCGGCCGCTCGCCCAGGAAGGCCTCGGCCAGGGCCGCGATGGCGGTCCGCATGCGGTTGAAGTCGATCACCAGTTCGGCAAGCGTGCCGTCGAAGTCGAAGATGACAGCGTCGATGGACATGAAAAACCTCCGGGGGAACCCCTTTCTGGAGAAAGGGGTACCCCCGGACCCCCTCCCCAAAGACTTTCAACGGCGCGGCTTGCGCCGCGCGGGCGCTTCGTTTCGACCTGATGATCCGTGGCGCGGTTTTCAGCCTGTCTCTTATACACATCTGACGCTGCCGACGATC
>NZ_JAMHGA010000012.1:300000-405492 GCF_023660105.1 Desulfovibrio aminophilus
CGTGGCGCGGCCCCCGTTGCGTTCTCCACACGGCCGGGTGCGCTCCCCGCAGCCTACTCCTTCACCGGCATGACATGAATGGCCTTGATGACCACCATGACCTCGTCGCCGGGCTTGAGGTCCAGATCCTCGGCCGACTCCGTGGTCAGCACCGAGGCCATCTCGGCCGGTCCCAGGCTCTGGAACTTCACCAGGGACATGACGTCGCCCTTCTTCACGGACGTGACCTTGACCTTCACCTTGTTGCGCGCTCCGTACTTCATGGCAGGCTCCTTTGGTTTTCGTCGTCCGCGTGCGGCACGGAATCAGGCTGTTCCATCCATGCTTCCCAATATGTGTTTTCCGCGCCAAGGTCAAAAGCCCGGAACGGAAACAAAAAAACGGGGGCATGGTTTCCCACGCCCCCGTCTCTTTTTTCAGGATGATTCTAGCGGTTCAAGTACAGCGGCGCAACGCGCGGGGCGTCGTCGTAGCGGTCGTGACGCCGGGAATCCTGCCGAGGATCCAGGACATTGCCGTTGGGCTCGTCCTCGGGCCGCCGGGGGGCCACGTTGCCGTTGCTCTCCAGGTTCGGGGAATACGGCCGCTTGCGGTTGAAATAGCCGATGCGCGGGGACTCGCGGCGCTGCTCGCCGCCCTGCCCGAAGCGGGAGCCGTTGCGGCGGCCGCCCTCGCGGCGCTCGGGGCGGGAGGCCTCGCGGGGCCGCCGCTCCTGGGCCGAGGGACGGGCGTTCTCGCGGCGGTCCTCGGGACGCCGGGCGCGGGACTCGTCGCCCCGCCGGGCTTCGCGGCGCTCGGGACGCGCGATCTGCTCACGCCGTTCAGGACGGGACGCGCCTTCGCGGCGCTCGGGGCGGGCGGACTCACGACGCTCCGCCGGGCGCTCGCGGCGCTCGCCCTTGCCCTCGGACCGGGCTTCGGCGGCGGCGCGGGGCTTGCGCTGCCCGCGCGGCGGCATGGGCGGACGGGCGAACTCGGTGTCGCGGGCCGGGGCCGGAACGTCGTAGTCGAAGCCGTCCACGTTACGGCGCGGCAGCGGCTTGCCCAGGACGCGCTCGATGGCGCGGATCATGGTCGCGTCGTCGCGGGTCACGAAGGTGTGCGCCTCGCCGGTGCGCTCGGCGCGGCCGGTGCGGCCGATGCGGTGGGTGTAGGCCTCGGCCGTGTCCGGGATGTCGTAGTTGATGACGTGCTCCACCAGGCTCACGTCGATGCCCCGGGCCGCGATGTCCGTGGCCACGAGGATGCGGTGCTTGCCCACGCGGAACCCGTCCAGGGCGGCCTGGCGCTTGTTCTGCGAGAGGTTGCCCTGGATGGAGGCCGCGGCGTGCCCGGCCTTGAGCAGCTGCTCGCCCACGCGGCGGGCGCGGTGCTTGGTGCGCGTGAACACGAGCACGGAGCCGGTGTCCAGGCGCTTGAGCATCTCCAGCAGGAGCGGAGTCTTGAGATGCTGGGCCACGGGATAGACCGCGTGGGACACCGTGGCGGCCGGGGCGATCCGGCCCACGCGCACGGTCACGGGATCGCTCAGGATCTCCTGGGCCAGACCCCGGATGTCCTCGGGCATGGTGGCCGAGAAGAGCAGGGTCTGCCGTTCCTTGGGAAGATGGGTCAGGATCTTGCGGATGGGCGGCAGGAAGCCCATGTCGAACATGTGGTCGGCCTCGTCCAGGACGAGCACCTCCACGGAGGACAAGTCCACGTTGCGCTGGTCCAGATGGTCCAGCAGGCGGCCCGGGCAGGCCACCAGGAGGTCCACGCCGTTGCGCAGCTTCTGGGTCTGGGGGGCGTAGCCCACGCCGCCGTAGATGGAGGCGAAGCGCAGGCCCGTGTTGCGGCCCAGGTCGCGGGCCGAGTCCGCGATCTGCTCGGCCAGCTCGCGGGTAGGGGCCACCACCAGGGCGCGGGGGGCCCGGCCCTTGCGTTCGCCCTGGAGCAGACGGTTCAGGATGGGGAGCATGAAGGCAGCGGTCTTGCCGGTGCCGGTCTGGGCCAGGCCCATGACGTCGCGGCCCTGCATGACCGGCGGGATGGCCTGTTCCTGGATCGGGGTCGGGGCCACGTAGCCCAGGGCGCGGATATTCGCATCAAAACACGGAGCCAACTGAAAAGACTGGAAATTCAAAGTACTTCCTTTGGTTGAAATGGGCCCGGCGCACCACGAGGCCGCGGGGCGATGATCGGGTCAATCGGAAGTCGGGGGCTGCCGGCCGCTTCGAGATTGCTCAATCGGGGTCAGGGTCGCGTTCGGCAGGGACAGGCTGGAGATGGGGTGCGGGGTTTTGCAGCGCAAACCGCGCCTCGCAGGCAAGCATGCCGCGCCCGGGATCACTCCCGGACAGCGGCACTTTAAGCACGGGTCGCCGGGCTGTCAATACGAAAAATCGTCACCAACCCTTTTCCCACCCGCCGCGCGACCGCCACCAGAGCGACCCGGAACCAGGCTAGACACAGCGCATGAACGCTGAATTCCTCAAGACGTTTCAGGCCGCGCGGGAGAGCAGCCGCCGCCTCCGCCGCAGCGTCTACCTCATCCGCTGGAACGGCCAGATCGTGCACTCCTTCCGCCGCCCGGTTCAGCCCGGCTGCGAGGTGCTCCTGCGCGTGGCCCCCTGGACCCGGCTGGAGGACATTCCGGCCCGGGTGCTGGCCCTGGCCTCCTGACGGCCTCGGCCGTCCGCGCCCCTACTTCACCACCAGGTGGTTGACCACGGTCTTCACGCCCTTGCACCCGGAGGCCACCCGGCCCGCCGTGGCCATCTGCTCCTTGGTGTCCACAAACCCGCTCAGCAGGACGCGGCCCTTGAAGGTCTCCACCTCGATCTGGAAGAACTTCAGGGTCGGCTCCTTGAGAATGGCCGCGTTGACGCGGGTGGTGATGGCCGTGTCGTCGAAATATTCGCCGGTGCTCTCGCGCTGCTTGGTGCCCGCGCAGCCCAGCAGGACGAGCATCGCGAGCGAACCAAGGACCAGAAGAAGGCGGCGTCGATCCAGCATCGGAGTCTCCTTGAGTCAGGGTGTCGAAACATGGTCACGGCCCAGACGGCCGGGACGACATATCAACATACCTATCCGATCCCGGGATGATGTCAAACCACCGGCGAATCCCCTCCCGGCCTGATCCCGCGCCGGTCGTCATCTCCTCGTTCCACTGGACTTTTTTCCCAGGCTGGCTATTCTTTGAGCTAAGCCCGAGCCCGCCATGGCGCGGCCGGGCACGACCACATGCCGGAGGAATCATGAACGAGGATAAGGAACGATTCGGCGTGAACCTTGAGGAGCAGCTCAAGGACTGGCAGAGCAAGCTCGACGAGTCCAAGAAGCGCGCCGAAACCAAGGGCGCGGACTTCCTGGCGCGCTACAACGCGGAGACGGAAAAGCTGGCCTCCCTGTACGAGGACGTGCGCTACCGGCTGAAGCTCCTGCGCATGAGCAGCGGCGACGCCTGGACCGAGATGCGCGCGGGAATCGAAAAGGCGGCCGGAGAGTTGAAGAAGGCCATCAACGGAGCCCTGGAAAAATTCTAGCCGACAAGGAGGACTTCATGGCCAAGGCGAGCAAGTACGCCTGCCCCTGCGGATACGTCTACGACCCCGAGGTCGGGGACTACGAACACGGCATCAAGCCCGGCACGCCCTTCGAGGAGCTGCCCGACGACTGGGTCTGCCCCAAGTGCGGCGCGGAGAAGGAATACTTCGAAAAGGAAGACTGAACGGACGACACGGACGGCCGCACGCGGCCCCTCCCTTCCGGGAGGGGCCTTTTTCTTCGGCCTTGCCTTTTTGCCCGCGCGCTCCCATAATTTCGTCATGGGTCCCAATCCGAGGAGGACACCCCGATGAGCAAGCTGCTGTACATCAAGGCCTCGCCCCGGGGGGAGCGCTCGCACTCCCTGGCCGTGGCCGAGGAATTCGTGCGGGCTTACGCCTCGCTGCATCCCGCCGAGGCCGTGGAGACACGCGACCTGTTCCGCATGTCCCTGCCCGCGCTGGACGGCGAGGTCCTGCGCGTGAAGTACAACATCATGCACGGCAAGGAGAGCACGGCCGAGGAAAAGGCCCGCTGGAAGGCCGTGGAGGACGTCATCGCGGACTTCAAGAGCGCGGACAAGCTCGTCTTCGCCGTACCCATGTGGAACTTCAACATCCCATACGTCCTCAAGCACTACCTGGACGTGATCTGCCAGCCGTCCTACACCTTCGCGGCCGGCCCCGAGGGCTACAAGGGCCTCTGCTCGGCCCGGGTCTTCATCGTCTACGCCCGGGGCGGCGAATATCCGGCCACGGGCGCGGCCCAGGACATCTATGATTTCCAGTCCACGTATCTGGAGTTCCAGCTCCGCTTCCTGGGGCTCACGGACATTCAAAGCGTCATCGTCCAGCCCACCCTGCGCGGGCCCGAGGCGCGCGACTCGTCCAAGCAGGCGGCCCTCAAGCAGGCCCTGGAGATCGTCACGACCTTCTAGCCGGACAGCCGCACGCCGTCCGGCCGCACAGCGGCGGAACACGCGCATATGCACCTCCCCCCTCCCCTCCGCGCCCTGCTCGAACGACGCCTGTTCCGGGCCGGGCTCTGGCTGCTGGCCGCGATCCTGGCCTGGGGCGCCCTGGCTGGGCTCATCGCCCCGCCCATCCTGCGTTCGGTCCTGGAAAAGGAACTGAGTCAGGCCCTGGGCAACACGACCACCCTCGAACGGGTGGGCATCAACCCCTATACCCTGAGCATCGGGCTGGAAGGCATCGCCGTGCCCCTGCCGGACGGCTCCCCGTTCGCCCGGGCCGAGCTTCTGGAACTGCGCCTGAGTCCGGAAAGCCTGCTCAAGCTGGCCCCGGTGCTGAGCGGCGTCCGCCTGGTCCGGCCGGAGATCGATCTGGCGCTGCGGCCGGACGGCAAGCTGTCGCCCATGGACTTCGCCCCGGCCCCCGCGCCCCAGGCCGCTCCCGAGGATCCCTTTGAGATCAAGCTCACCGAACTGGAGCTGGTGGACGGCCGCATCGCCTTCGACGACCAGCTCTTCTCGGCCAAGCACGAGATTTCCGAGCTGAACCTCTTCGTGCCCGTGGCCTCCACCCTGCAACAGGACCGCGAGCAGCCCATCGCCCCCCGGCTGACCGCCCTGGTGGACGGCAAGCCGCTGCGGGCCGACGCGAACCTGACCCCCTTCGCCGCGCGCGGCCGCAACATCATCAGCGCCAACCTCGCCGCGCTCTCGGTGAGCCGACTCACTCCCTATCTCCAGCGGGTCGCGCCGCTGACGCTGGCGGGCGGCGAACTCAGCCTGGACGTGGGCCTGGGCATGGAAAAGACGCCCAACGGCGACTCCACCATGCTCCTCAACGCGGGCCTGCGGCTCAAGGACATCGATCTGCGGACTCCGGCCAAGGGCGAACTCCTGCGCCTCGCCGGGGCCGAGATCGGCCTGAACTGGGACATCTTCGGCGAGACCGGACTCGTCCTGTCCGAGGCGGTCATCACCAATCCCTCCCTGACCCTGGCCCGCAAGGAAGACGGCGGCCTGGAGCTGCTGGACTGGCTCCCGAGCCAGAACGGCAAGAAGGACAAGGCCGCCAAGCCCATGCCCGTGCTCCTGAAACACCTGGCCCTCACGGGCGGCAGGGTGGCCTGGACCGACCGCTCCCTGCCCGGACCGTTCACGGCCGAGGCCACGGACATCGCGCTCACGCTCACGAACCTGAATCCCGCCTCGGCCAAGCCCGGAGCCTGCGAGTTCTCCTGCTCCCTGGCCGGTGGCGGAAGCCTGAACATCACGGGCGGCATCGCGCCGAGCCCCCTGTCCCTGGGCCTGAAGGTCGCGGTGGACGGCTTGGCGCTCAAGCCCCTGGCCCCCCTGCTGCCCCGGCCGTTGCGCCTGGAGGACGGCAGCCTGAAGACCGAGGCCCGGATGCGTTACGCCGCGGCCGGGTCCTCGCCAGGGTTCCGCCTGGAGGACGGCAGCCTCGACCTTTCCTCCCTGGCCCTGGGCCTGGAGCAGGCCAAGGGCGTGCTCGTCAGCCTGGGAGCGCTGCGGGCCACTGGCGTCACCGCGACCCCGGACGAGCAGAGCGCCGGGGAAATCAGCCTGACCGACCTGAGCCTCACGGACCAGGGGCGGCCCGCGGCACGGCTGGCCTCCCTGGCCCTGACCGACTGCCGGGTCGGCCCGGGCCGCGAGGGTTACGCCGCGAAATCATTGGTCCTGAACCAGCCCGTGCTGGGCGCCAGACGCGACGCCGAGGGCCGGATCAGCCTGCTCCAGCTGATCGACAAGCTCATCGGCCCCACGGAGAAGAAGGAGGAAGGAAAGAAGCCGGAGGCCGCGCCCCAGGCGACGGCCGGAGAACAGCCGCGCGTCCGGCTGGACCTGCTGGAAGTCAAGCGCGGACGGGTGTTCCTGAGCGACGCCCTGGGCGTGAAGGCCCGCGTGGACAACCTCGCCGTGCAGGCCCGGAACCTGGACACCGCCGCCACGACCCCCAGCCCGGTGCGCCTGGAGGCCCTGGTCAACGGCTCCCCGCTCACGGGCGAGGGCACGCTGCTGCTCACGCCCCAGGGCGCGGACGTGGAGGCCCGCGCCGGACTGGACGCCCTGGACCTGGCCCCCTTCTCCCCCCTGGCCCAGCATTACCTGGGCTACGCCATCGCCCGCGGCCGCCTGAGCCTGGACAGCACGCTGCGGCTCAAGGACCGAAACATCGCCCTGGACCAACGCATCCGGCTGCTGAACTTCGACCTGGGCGAACAGACGCCCTCGCCGGACGCCATCGACGCGCCGGTCAAGCTGGGCCTGGCCCTGCTCAAGGACAGCAAGAACGACATCGACATCCAGCTGCCCATCAACGGCAACCTGGACAACCCGGAATTCGGCACGGGCAGCATCGTCCGCAAGGCCGTCGGCAACCTGCTCCTCTCGGTGGTGACCTCGCCCTTCGCCATCATCGGCGGCCTGCTGGGCGGCTCCAGCGGCAGCAACCTGGAGTACGTGGCCTTCACCCCCGGCGACGACCGCCTGAGCCAGTCCAACCGCGAGGCCCTCAAGCAGGTGGCGGACCTCATGAAGTCGCGCCGTTCGCTGACGCTGGGCCTCGTGCCCCAGGCCGACGAGAACGACCGGGAAAGCCTGGGCGAGGCCTATGTCCGCCGCCGCATGCGCGAGGAGCGCTTCAACGACCTCTCGCGCAAGGAACAGGCCGCCACCAGCGTGGACGAGATGCGCTGGAAGCCCGGCAGCGAGGAGGCCGCCGACCTGCTCTTCAAGGTCTACAAGGAGGAGCCCATCGACAAGCCGCGCAACCTCATCGGCATGGTCAAGGAGCTGTCCTACCAGGAGATGTACAAGGCCGTGGCCGATTCCCGGCCCACGGACGACGCGGCCCTGCACACCCTGGGGCAGGCCCGGGCCCAGGCCGTCCGCGACGCCTTGGTGGCGATCGACCCCGCCCTGGCCCCGCGCATCACCATTCGGCCCACGGCGGTGCCCGGCGCGGGCCCGCGCGTGCTCCTCGGTTCCGGCGACTGAGCCGGGCGTGACGAAATGAAAAGCCCCGGTCCGCGAGCGGACCGGGGCTTTTCATTTCGTGTGTCCCTGGACCTAGAAGGTCTTGGCGCGCTGGGCTTCCAGCGCCTTGGCCTGCTCCACGAAGTCCGCGAACCCGGCATGGTGCAGGGCGTTGGCCACGGTCTGGTTCCAGTCCCAGCTGGCGTAGATCACCGGCTTGTGGAAGGTGGCCCGGAACTGGTCCATCTCCTGGCGGTAGAACTGCTCCTTGGCCGTCTCCATGTGGTCGCGGAGCTGCTCGGCGAAACGGTCCAGCTCGCCCTCGTACCACTCCATGAGGTCCTCGGGGCTCTTGTACTTCTTGAGGATGTGGCCGTAGCCGTTGTCCTCCAGAAGCTTCTTCAGCCGGTTGAAATGCTGGAGCTTGATCCAGGGGCCCAGCTCGGAGCAGGAGATGTTCTCGGACTCCACCGCGCCCATGTCGATCTTGGTCTGATGGTAGGTGTCCGGCACCACCGAGGCCGAGACGATGCCCGCGATGGCCACCAGGCCGCGCAGAATGACGCTGTTGGACACGCCCTGGCCGCAGAAGCCGACCTTCTTGCCGTACTTCTGGCCCGCGAAGATCGTGACCAGGATGGCCCAGACCACCGCCGGATCCTCCTCGTCGTAGATGTGCTGGAGCCGGGCGTTGTCGCGGTCCGTGGCCAGGACCATCTGGGTCATGTCGTTGGATCCCAGGGAGAAGCCGTCCACCTCCTGGAGGAACTCCTTGCAGAGGATGGCGTTGGACGGAATCTCGGACATGAGGATGAGCTTGAGCCCGTCCTTGCCGGACTGGATGTTGTGCACCTGCTTCAGGTAGCGCTTCATGCTGCGGGCCTCTTCCAGGGTGCGCACGAAGGGCAGCATGAGGCAGAGGTTCTTGCCGCCGAAGATGCCCCGGGCCAGCTTGAAGGCTTCCAGTTCCCAGTCATGGATGTTGCGGGACACGCCCCGGTAGCCGAGCATGGGGTTGTCCTCGTGCACCTCGAACAGGGAGCCGCCAAGGAGGTTGCGGTACTCGTTGGACTTGAAGTCCGTGGTCCGGTAGACGATGTCCTTGCCGTAGAAGGCCATGGCGAACAGGGCCAAGCCCTGGGACAGGGTCTGGATGTAGTTCTCCTTGCCGGTGCGGAAGCCGCGCGAGTCGAGCAGCTTCTTGATCCGGTAGGAGAGCGTGCGGGCCTCGTCCATCTCGGACTCAAGGCCCATCTTCAGGGCCACTTCCTCGCGCAGGGCGCGGATGCGGTCCAAAACCTCCAGGACCTTGGGATCGTCCTTGACCCGGGCCATGTAGGCCTGCGCCTCGCGATCATGGTCCTGGTACAGCTTGAGGGCCTCGGGGTCGTTGGCCGGAACGGATTCCAGCAGGTCGAAGTGGCCCAGGACCACGGCCATGTGGGTGGCAAGGTCCACGGAAGTCTTCAGGGTGTCCAGGCGGTCGGTGGCGTTCTCGATGCACTCGTCGAGCCGCTTCTCCAGCTCGCGCATGCGGCGGTGCTGGGCCAGGACCTCGTCGGTGCCCCGGGCTCCCGCGCCCTCGGACAGGGCCTCCATCTCGCGGGACAGGCCGGTGAGCCGTCCCACGTAGCTCCGCAGGGAGAGATGCATGGAGATCAGGCCCGAGGCCAGCTGGTCCTTCATCACCTTGGTCAGGTGCGAATCCAGCTCCTTGAGCTTCTCCTGCACGAGCCGGTCCAGTGTGCCGTTGTCGTAGGCCTCCAGGGCCAGCGGGTGGACGCTGATGTTGCCGAGCATGAACTCGGCGCGCAGCAGACCGACCTCGAAGTCCGGCACGTTGCGCAGGCGCGAAAGGAACAGGGCCTGGCCCACGTCGGCCAGGATGAGGCCCACCTTGGTCTTGGTGGTGGGCAGCGTGCTCACGTCGATCTCGCCGCCCACCTCGACGAGCGGGAGCATGCCCCGGTAGACCCGGCCGCGCGAGCCGTCCACCGTGACCTCCGTGCCGTCCAGGGCGCGCAGGGCCTCCAGGCGCTGGATGCCGATGACCGCCGGGATGCCCAGCTCGCGGGAGGTGATGGCCGCGTGGCTCGTGTCGCCGCCGACGTCGGCCAGGATGGCCGAGGCGATGCGCATGCCCGGGACCATGTCCGGGTCCGTGCGGTCGGCGGCCAGGATGTCGCCCTTGTTGACCTTGTTCAGCTCCAGGGCCGAGCGCAGGAAGCGCACCGTGCCCTGCCCCGCGCCGCGGGACGCGCCGTTGCCCTCGACGATGATCTCGGCGTCGGCGACGTGCTTGGGGTCCACCTCGCGGCGGCGCATGAAGATGGTGTGCGGATGGTTCTCCAGCTCCTCGTTCCAACGGGTCTCGGGCCGGGCCTGCACGAACCAGAGGCGGTCCGAGGAGTCGATGCAGAACTCGGTGTCCATGATGATCCCGCCGTAGGCCTTGGAGATGGCCCGCACGCCGCGCGCCACCTCTTCCGCCTGGGCCAGGGACAGGGACCAGCGGTAGACGAGGTTCTCCTCCACCTTGACGAGCTTGGTGCCGGAGCGGTCGTCCTCGTAGACGATCTTGCGCTCCTTGCAGCCCATGTAGCGGACCACGACCTCGGAGCCGTCGTCGCGCTGGAAGACATAGAACTTGTCCGGGGTGACCATGCCGCCCACGACGGCCTCGCCCAGGCCGTAGCTGGCGTCGATGGAGACCAGGTCATTGCGGTCGGTGCCCCGGCAGCCGGTGGCCGTGTCGGCGGAGAAGGCCGTGCCGGAGATCACCGGGTTGATCATGCGCATGATGCACACCGAGAGCGAGGTGCCCTCGATGGCCCATTCCTTCTTGGCCTGCTCGGCCAGCTCGTCGTTGCCGGTGGCCTCGGCCTGGATCACGGCGTCCAGGATGGCCTCGCGGCGGTAGGTCATGCTGCGCAGGTTGTAGGCCGAGGAGCAGTCCCAGTGGTAGGCTTCCACCACCTGGTCCTCGCCCACGATGTTCAGGTAGGTGTCCTGCAGGCCCGCGAAGGCCTTCTTGCGGCTGTCCTCGCCCGCCGCCGAGGAGCGCACGGCCACGGGCTCGTTCTCCATGGCCGCTTCCTTGCAGATGGCCTGGTAGGCCTGGCGCACGGCGTCGGCCACGTCCTTGGGCAGCTCGACGGAGAGGATGGCCGCCTGCACGAGCACGGAGCGCTTGCGCAGCTGGTCGATGCCCTCGGGTGAGGTGGCGAAGCCCTCGACCACGTTGTTGATGAAGGTGCGCAGCTTGATGGGCGTGCCCTTCTGCTTCACGGACTCGGCGCGGATCTTGCCGGCCACGATGCGCACGAACTTGCGCAGATATTCCGGATCCTTGTTGATCTCCTCGTTGCTCCAGTCCGTGGCGTTGTATTCCTTGTCCACCAGGGAGCGGACCACCGAGGCGTTCACCCGGGTCTCGTCGAGCATCTTATGGAAGGCGATGGAGGAGATGGCGCGGAACTGGGGAGCCCGGATATGGCCTACCTGGCTGATGATGGCGGTATTGTAGTTCTTGCCGCCGACGAGCAGTTCGGCATCCTCGCCGATGGCCACGATTTCGGGGCCCGTCAGGACCATCCGCCGCATGAGTTCGTCCTTTTCGGCAACCGGTTTGGCGGGCGTCGAGGCGTCCTTCTGGGCGTCCTTTTTGGCGGCCGCCTTCTTCTGTACCGTGGCCATGCACTCCTCCTTGACGTGGTCGATGTCGGTATCCCGGTCGTGCCGGAGCGGAACCCCTGGCCGAGGGGTTAACAATTTATCCCTTTGGACCCATTTTCGTCAACGATTGACGCCGGTCATCCCTTGCGGGCGGCGGCCTCAAGCTTCTGCCCGCATCTCGGGCAGTACTTGCAATCCTCCAGGGGGATGAAACCCTTGCAGGTCGGGCAGGTGCGGGGACTGGGCCCCAGCTCCACGAGCAGCTCGCCCTCCTTCACCGGGACCATCTTGCGGTCCTCCTGGAAGTTGGCGACCTTGAGCACGCGGCGCACCACGCCGTCCACCGGCGCGATGATCGCCTTCTCCTGCTTCATGATGGAGATGTTGAAGATCTCCTCGCCCTTCTTCACCACGTCGCCGGGGCGCACGTGCATGACCCAGAGGTCGCCGTTGGAGGGCGAACCGACGTGGCAGGGATTGCCCGGGTCGGCCATCTCCTCGGCGTCCTTGTCCATGTGCAGCGGTTCGCGCACCTTGACCATGTGGCTCATGATCTCGGAGTCCATGACGTAGCGCACGGTGCTCATGCCGTGCTCGTCGGGCTCGGAGATGTCCAGGATGCGCATGGTGTGCGGCTTGCCGCAATCGCCCTGGAAGTGCAGGGGTCGGTTCTTCTCCAGGCCCTCGAACCAGACGTCCAGCGGCAGGTTGTTGGCGTTGCCGTACTTCTCGTAGAAGTCGATGGTCTTGATGGCGTCGGCCGGGTGGTTCAGGTAGAGCACGAACTCCTCGGCCGAGGGATCGCGGCCGATGCGCTGGGAGATGACCCGGTGCTCGGCGTCCAGATCCACGTCCGGGAGGCTGGCCAGGGGCGAGTCCTCGGTGCGTTCGGCCAGGGCCTTCTCCCAGTCCTTGCCGAAGGCGCTCTGGTAGACCCAGTCCGCGGGGAAGCCCAGGGGCAGCTTGCCGAACTTGCCCATGAGCAGGTTGCGGAAGGCGTCGTTGCTGTCGCGGTAGAGGTCCAGGCGGGCTTCCTTCTCCAGGCTCGTGAGATCCTTCTCGGGCACCAGGTTCACGATGTCCAGGATGTTCAGCAGGCGGCGGACCTCGATGTTGCCGCCGCGCTTGTAGGCCCCGGTCACGGCCAGGAAGGCCGTGTTCCAGGTGATCTGCGAGCCCGGGGTCACGTCGTGGTAGCGCACGATCTTGCGCGTGCCCGCCAGGAACTTGAGCATGTAGGGCAGCAGATGGATGTAGCCCTGCTTGAGCGCGCCCTCCTGCGAGGAGGACGTGGCGCCGCCGGGCATGCCGTGCTGGACCACGTCGTGGTCGATGCCCTGGAAATACGGCGCGGTGTAGCGGTCGTAATAGGGCATGATCTGTTTCAGGGCGAAGCCCGTGGCCCGGATCATGTCCTTGTCCAGGTGACTCTTCAGGCCCAACTCGTCCTCGATGTAGGCCGCCGTGGAGAGCACCTCACCCTGGCCGTACCAGCGCACGGCCGCGCCGATGGCCACGTCCACCACGTGGGCCCCGGCCTCGGCGGCCGCGCCCATGGTCGGCACGAACAGGCCGTCGGTGTAGTGCCGGTGGGAGTGCAGCACCAGCTCGGGGTACTTCTTGCGGATGGAGCCGATGACCTCGCGCATGAACCGGGGCGGGCAGACGCCGCCCATGTCCTTGAGCCCGAGGGAGATCAGGCGCTGGGCCTTCTTCTTGCTCACTCCGGCCACGTCGGCGCACATGGACAGGATCTCTTCGGTCACTTCCAGGTAGTACTTGGCGTCGAAGCCCTTGGCCCAGGACATGGACAGCGCGGGCTCGAAGATGTGCCGCCTGGAGGACAGGACCACCTCGGCGAAGGGCCGCATGTTCTCCACGTGGTTCAGGAAGTCGAAGCAGCGGATGACGTCGTAGTGCTCGCAGACCATCTCGCCGGTGAGCAGCATGAGGTTCTTGGGCTGCGGCTTGTAGCCCAGGACGTTGGTCGAGCGGATGAGGATCTGCTTCAGGGTCTTGGGCGCGAACTTGTTCCACTCCGCCGCCTCGGAGAAAGGGTAGGTCATGTTCGCCAGCATGGCCACGTGGAAGTGCGCGCCGCCGCCGTTCTCCAGCGAGAAGAAGCCGCAGCGGTCGAGATAGGGCCCCACGAGCCGGTCCTCGGCCAGACGGAAGCGGTTGCCGCTGTTGGACTGAGTGATGTCGCGGGTGGTCGTGTCCGTGAAGTGGATGACGCCCTGTTCCCGGTCCTCGCGCAGGGCGTCCAGGATGGCGTCGCGGGTCATGCCCCTGGTGATGCGGGGCTCGAACCAGGAGGCGGTCTCCGGCGGACGCACGAACTTGAAGGAACCCAGGCGATGGTCCTCGCGGCCGCGGTACTCCCCGAGCTGGACGAAGGGATTGTAGCCCCGGGCCGAAACCTCGCAGATCAGGCGGGACAGGCGCAGGGAATCCGGTTCCTTGTCCCGGTAGGCCATGAGCTCGTGGCGCTTGTCGCGCACGAAGTTCGTGTCGTAGTCCCCGCTGATGAAGTCGGGATTCTTGATCACCTGGCGGTGGAAGGTGATGGTCGTCTTGAGCCCGCCGATCATGTACTCGCGCAGGGCCCGGCGCATGAGCTGCACGACCTTGATCCAGTTGCGGCCGTAGGTGATGAGCAGCGAGGCGGCCGAGTCGTACTGGGCCGGGAAGTTGTATCCCGCGCAGATGCAGGAGTCGATGCGCACGCCCTGGCCGCCGGGGGAGACGTAGCGCGTGATGCGGCCCGCGTTGGGCGAGAAGTCCTTTTGCGGGTCCTCGCAGTTGACGCGCACCTGCATGGCCCATTGGAAGGGTTTCGTGTTTTCCTCGTTGAACCGCAGCTTCGCACCGAAGGCGATGGCGATCTGCTCCTCCACAAGGTCGATGCCGTAGCGGCATTCGGTGATGCCGTGCTCCACCTGGAGGCGGGTGTTGACCTCGATGAGGTACGGCGTGGCGTCCTTGTCCACCAGGAATTCCACGGTGCACAGGGAGTGGTAGCCCACGGCCGAGACCAGGCGCCGGGAATACTCCTTGAGGCGCTCCCGCAGCTCCGGGGTCATCTTGGACCAGGGCGAGGGCGTGATCTCGATGAGCTTCTGGTGGTTGCGCTGCACCGTGCAGTCGCGTTCGTCGAAGGCGAAGACGTTGCCGTGCTTGTCGGCCGCAACCTGGATCTCGATGTGGCGCACCGAGGTGAGCAGCTTCTCCACGTACAGGCGCGGGTTGCCGAAGGACGCCTGGGCCAGGGCCGAGGCCTTGGAGAAGGCCGACTCCAGCTGGTCCTCGGAAAAGACCTCGTAGATGCCGCGTCCGCCGCCGCCGCCCTCGGCCTTGAGCATGATCGGGAAGCCGATCTTCTTGGCGATCTCGCGGGCCTCGGGCACGCTCACCGCCTCGGGCGAACCGGGCACCACCGGGATTCCCAGCTCCTCGGCCAGCTTGCGCACGGCCACCTTGTTGCCCAGGGTGTGCATGGCCTCGCGGGTGGGGCCGATGAAGGTGATGCCCGCCTCTGCGCACTTGGCCGGGAAGGTGTCGTCCTCGGCCGCGAAGCCCCAGCCGGGATGGATGGCGATCGCGCCGCGGTCGCGGGCCAGCTTGATGATCAGGTCGAGATTCAGATAGGAGCGCGGGTCCTCGCCTAGGAGGAGAAGTTCATGAGCGCCGGTGGTGGCCGGCGAAGTCTTGTCCGTGTCCGTGGCCGTCATCACGGCCACGCCCTCGAACATCTCGGTGATCGACCGGCAGATGCGCCGGGCGGGGATGCCCCGGTTCGCCACGACAATGGGCTTCCCCCGGAGTTCCTTGAGCACCTCTTCGAACGTCTTGACTCTCATGGCCCGCATTCCCCCATGCACGGTTGGACCGCGCCGCGACCGCGCCCCCTACAACGGGGCCACGCTCCCGGAATACAAGACGTCCAGCCTGCCGCCGCGCTCGACCAGAAGCCCGCCGGAGGATGAAAGTCCAGCTATTCTCGCCTGATAGGCGACTTCTCCCCCTTCGACCACAAGCACTCGCCGGCCCATCCAGGCGAGACGCTCCGTAACGAGGGGAGGAAAACGAGAGGGGTCAACGACATCGGAAGTGTCCGTATAGACCTTTCTCACGGCGTTTACAAGAGCATTCCAGGCCTCCAGGGGGGTCAGGAAAACCCCTTCCCGGGCCAGCGCCGTGGCCGGAACCGCGTGGTCCCGGCGCAGTTCTTCCGGGGCCGGGGATTCGGCCAGATTCAGGCCGAAACCCAGCACCAGCCGGTCGCCACGCTCCTCGATGAGCATCCCGGCGACCTTCTGGTCGAGGAAGAGAAAATCGTTGGGCCACTTGAGCCGCGTGGGCACGCCCAGGCCCTCCAGGGCCAAGCTGAAGCACCAGCCCGCCAGAAGGGGCAGCAGGTCGCTCCAGCCCGCGCCGGGCCGTGGCAGGACAAGACTGGCGTAGAGGTTGCCCGGCGGCGAGACCCAGTGGCGGCGCAGCTGCCCCCGACCGCTCTCCTGGCTCACGGCCAGCACGCTCCCCCACTCCGGCAGAAAGCCCGCGTCCAGGAGCTTCCAGGCCAGGTCCATGGTCGAGGCGCAGCGGCCCGCGATGAGCATGGGCGCGGCCGAATTCCGGGCGGCGCGCCAGACCGGGCCGAAGCCGCCGGGCCAGGGCGCGGCGCCAGCCGGAGTCCAGGGACCGAAGGCCTCCATGTCGCGGGCCCAGAAGGCATGGGAAGAGGCCGACGTCTCCGGGCTCAGCGGCCCGGCCGACGCGTCACCTCCGGCCCAGAGGAGCAAGTCAGCGGTCATCGATGATTTCGGTCCTGGCGTGGAGCGCGGCCCCGTGCTACCTGTGACGCATGCGCATCCTGCTCGTGGGCGGCTCCGTCCGCAACCTCTTACTCGGTGAGCCCCCGGGCGACAAGGACTTTCTCGTGACCGGAGCCACGGAGGAGGAGTTCCTCCGGCGCTTCCCGAAGGCCCGCAAGGTGGGCAAGGCCTTTCCCGTGTTCTGGCTGGACGGCTCGGAGTACGCCTTTCCGCGCGGCGGCACGCTGGAATCCGACTTGGCGGCCCGGGACTTCACGGTCAACGCCCTGGCTCTGGACCAGGACGGCGACCTGGCCTGCCATCCGCTGGCCCTGGCCGACTTGCGCGGCCGCGTGCTGCGTCCCTGCTCCCCGGACTCCCTGGTCGAGGACCCGCTGCGGGTCTTCCGCGCGGCCCGCTTCCTGGCCGTGCTGCCGGGCTTCATGGCCCACGGAGACCTGTCGGCCGCCATGCGCCAAGCCGCCGGGGACGGGCTCCTGGCCGGTCTCGCGGCCGAGCGTGTGGGCCGGGAGGCGCTCAAGGCCCTGGCCGGAACCCGCCCGGCGCTCTTCTTCCGCAGCCTGGCGGAGACCGGCTGCCTCCCCCCCTGGTTCGCGGAGTTGGAGCGCTGCCGGGACGTGCCCGCCGGACCGCCGCCCTTCCACGATTCCGACGTGTTCGGCCACACCCTGGCCGTGCTTGAACGCCTGGACGGAGAGCCCGTGCGCGGCTGGATGGCGCTCTGCCACGACCTGGGCAAGGCCCTGACTCCGCCCGGGGAATGGCCCCGGCACATCGGCCACGAAAAGGCCGGGGCGGCCCAGGCCCGGGCCTTGGGAGAACGGCTGCGCCTGCCCGAAGTGTTCATCCGCGCCGGAGAGACGGCCTCGCTCCTGCACATGAAGGCCGCCCGCTACGCCGAAATGCGGCCCGGCTCCCGGGTGGATTTCCTCTCCGCGGCCGGAAACCTGCTGGAACCGCTTTTGGACCTGGCCCTGGCCGACCAGGGCGCGGATGTCCGGGCCCTGGCCCTGGCCGACCGCGAGGCGGCCGACGCCGTGCGCCTGCCCGAAGGCCTGTGGAATCTCGGCCCGGAATCCGGGCGGAGGTTGCGCGAACTGCGGGCTCAAGCGATCTCGGCAGTGAATCATTGACAGCCTTTTTCCCCCCGGGCATACCATAAGGTATCGGACTTCTCTCAACAGGAGAGGACAGGATGAAGTTTCTCGTTGTGGATGACGACGAGCGCGTCGCGCAGCTCCTGAGCAAGAAGCTCGCGCCCTATGGGGAATGCCGGATCGCCACGGACGGGGACCGGGCCTTGGGCCTGTTCTCCGAGCAGTATGACGGCGGGGAGCCGTTTCAGGCCGTGTTCATGGACATCAAGATGCCCGGCATGGACGGCCACGAGGTGGTCCGCCGCATGCGCGAGATCGAATCCGAACGGCGCAACGACCTTCTGGAGAGCTTCAAGCTCGTGATGATCTCGGCCTTCTCGGACACCAAAAACGTCTGCAAATCCTTCTTCGGCGGTCAGGCGGACGCCTTCGTGGCCAAGGCCGAGATCAAGAACCGCCTCGTGCCCGAACTGAAGGCCATCAAGCTCATTTGATGCCTCACTCCGCCAGGAGGTAGGCGAAGCGGCCGGAGATATCGTCGGTGCGCGCGGCCAGGTTCTGGGCCTCGCGCTTGAGGGAGCCCTCGTCGACCACGCCGAGGCCGGAGTCCAGGAAGTAGGACAGGACGTTGCCGCCCTCGGAAAAGAGCCAGGACACTGCGTAGATCGAGCCCAGGTTCGGGCGGTCCTTGAATTCCGGCACGGCCCGGAGGCGGAGCCGCAGGCCCTTGTCGCCCGCGCCCGCCGGCCGGAACCCACTGGAGGCGCGGAAGGCCTCGCGCAGCTCGAAGGCCAGGCGCTGGCCCAGGGCGTCCTCGCCCTCGAAGTCCACCACCACCGGCACGCGCCCCTTGTTCGCCGGATCCTGCTTCTTCTCGGCCTTGTGCTCGGCCTTGGCCGCCTTGTGCTCGGGCTTGGCCTCGGCCTTCTTCTCCACCGGGTCCTCGACCTTCTGCTCCGCCTTGGGCGCGGCCTGTTGGGCCAGGGCCACGGCGGGAACGAGCAGCGACAGCACGATCATCACGGCGACGAATCGACGCACGGAAATCATTTCTTCTCCTTTTTTCCTGACTGGCGGGCCGAGGCCGCGGCGGCCCCCAGCTCGGCGAGCACCGCCCGCACCTCGCCTTCCTGTTCCTTGCAGAGCCGGGAGCAGAACACGCGCACGGCCGGGGACACGTCCCCGGGCTCGGGCAACTCCGGCAACGCCCGCAGGCCCAGGGAGCCGAAGTCCACGGGCTGGTACCGCAGGTCCGTGTCCATGTTCTCGGAATAGCCGTTGCTCGGCACGCCCACCGCCCGTTCCCTGGACATGCGTTCCGGGTTGAACTTCTTCACGTACTGTATCACGCTGGACGGCTTCAGGTTCTCGTTGACCTTGCGGATCGTCTCGTTGACCTGGGCGTGCAGCTCCGCGACCTGCGTATAGTGGACCGACAGCTTGCGGCGGCCGCGATCGTGGGTGTCCACGTAGATCCGGCCGTGCATGAAGTCCTGGGCCTCGGAGCGGGCCTCGGCGTAGGCCGCGAGTACGGTCTTGAAGTAGCGGCCCGAGAGGGTCAGGCCGAAGGCCGGTCCATCCTGGGACGATCCCGGGGAGGGCTCGGCGAATCCCGTCAGGTCGGGGTCCACGCCGATGGCCTCGTAAAAGGCCCGCGCCTCCCGGCCCCGGAGCAGCAGGTGGTGGAGCACGGCGAACCGCGCCTCCGCCTGGCCCTGGATGGCGCGCAACTGTCCGGCGAGGGCCTGGAACCCCTCCAGCAGGGCGTCCAGGCGGCTGCGGGCCCCGAAGAAATTCTCGGCCATCTCGGCGAGCACTTCCTGGGACAGCGTGTTGGCCAGTTCGTCGAATCCGTTCATCGCGCGCGTCTTCCCCTTTTCCGGGCACCTCCTTGCACTTGTATGAAATTCTCCCTATGAGAGCAATGCCGTACAGACCGCCGCGGGACAGCCGCCGCCCGCGCCCGGATGCGACCCGGCGGACCACCGGAAGACCATGCTCCTCGACGAACACCACAGCAAGCTGCTCTTCGCCAAGCACGGCCTGCCCGTTCCCCCGGGCCTGGCCCTGGAACCCGGCCAGGCGGACCACGCGGTTCCGCCCTTCCCCGCTCCCTGGTGCCTCAAGACCCAGGTCCTGGCCGGAGGCCGGGGCAAGGCCGGGGGCATCCGCCGGGTGGAGCGCCCCGAAGAGCTGGCCGCAACGGCCGCGAACCTCTTCGACCTGCCCATCAAGGGCTGCCGTCCGCCCTTCCTGCGCCTGGAGCCCGCCGCAAGCGTGGCGCGCGAGTTCTACCTCTCGCTGTCCGTCTCCCGGGCGGTCCGGGGGCTCGTGCTCAGCGCGGGCCGCCAGGGCGGGGTCGAAATCGAGTCCCAGGCCGGAGACAACCTCCTGCACCAGATCGTGGACCCGGCCGAGGGCCCGGCCCCCCATCAGATCCGCGCGGCCTTCTTCCATCTGGGGCTTTCCCGCGACCACTGGCCCGCGTTCGAGTCCCTGCTGGCCTCGCTCGCCAAGGCCGTGCGCGAGGACGGCCTGCTCCTGGCCGAGATCAACCCCCTGGCCCTGACCGGGGACGGCCATCTGCTGGCCCTGGACGGCAAGGTCGAGATCGACGACAACGTGGTCGATCTGCGGCCGGACCTGGCGGCCTACCGCCGCGCCGACCACCACGAGCCCGAGGAGAACGCCGCCCGCGAGGCGGGCCTGGCCTTCGTCAAGCTCGGCGGCTGGGTCGGCCTCATGGGCAACGGCGCGGGCCTGGCCATGGCCAGCATGGACCTGCTCAACCTGGCGGGCCTGCCCGCGGCCAACTTCCTGGACCTGGGCGGCGGCGCGGACCAGGAGCGCATGGAAACCGCCCTGGCCCTGCTCTTCGGCGACTCCCGCGTGGAGGCCGTGTTCATCAACCTGTTCGGCGGCATCCTCTCCTGCGAGAAGGTGGCCCTGGCCCTGCGCCAGGCCCTGCACGGGCGGAGGCCCACCAAGCCCGTGGTGGTGCGCATGTCCGGCAACGGCGCGGCCGCCGGGCTGGCCATCCTGGAGGCCCTGAAGCTGCCGGGCATCATCCTGGTCCGGGACATGGCCGGAGCGATCCGTGCCCTGGCCGAGCTCAAGCCGGGCACGCCCCCCAACGCGCCCCAGGAGTATTCCCCGGCCCAGCGCCGCGCCGGCCGGGCGGTCCCGCCCTCCGACGGGCTGGGGCTGAACGCCGAAAGCCGGGTGCTCGTCCAGGGCATCACCGGCCGCGAGGGCCGGCTGCACACCAAGCTCATGCTCGACTACGGCACGCGCGTCGTGGCCGGAGTCACGCCCTTCAAGGGCGGCCAGGAGGTCCACGGCGTGCCGGTCTACGACTCCGTGGCCCAGGCCGCGCGGGACCAGCGCATCGACGCCTCGGTGATCTTCGTGCCCGCGCGCGGCGCGGCGGACGCCGTCCTGGAGGCGGCCCAGGCCGGAATCCCGTGGGTGGTCTGCATCACCGAGGGCGTCCCCCAGCGGGACATGCTCCGGGTCCTGGACCGCCTGCGCGGCGGCGGCACCCGCTTGGTGGGCCCGAACACCCCGGGCCTGCTCGTGCCGAACCAGATCAAGCTCGGCATCCTCCCGGCCGACCCCTTCACCCCCGGTCCGGTGGCCCTGCTCTCGCGCAGCGGCACCCTGACCTACGAGGCCGCCGCCCGGCTCAGCGCGGCGGGCATCGGCCAGTCGGCCTGCCTGGGCATCGGCGGCGACCCCTTCGTGGGCACGTCCTTTGTCCAGGCCCTGGACCTGCTGGCCGGGCACGGGCCCACCCGGGCCGTGCTCGTGCTCGGGGAGATCGGCGGCAGCGCCGAGGAGGAACTGGCCGCATACGTCACGGCCACGGCCTATCCCAAGCCCGTGCTCTCCTTCATCGCCGGGCGCACCGCCCCTCCGGGCCGCCGCCTGGGCCACGCGGGCGCGATCCTGGAACGGGAGGGCGGAGTGGCCGACAAGCTGGCGGCCCTGGAATCGGCCGGGATCACCATCTGCCCGAGCCTGCGGGCCATCGCGCCGCTGACCGCCGCGGTCCTGGCCCAGGAAGGGGCCGCGTGACGCGTTCCCTCTGCCTGTTCAACTCCAACCGGGCCTGGGGCGGAGGGGAGCAGTGGTTCCACACCCACGCCCTGCTCCTGGCCCGGCGCGGCTGGCGGGTCTGCGCCGTGACCAACGAGCCCTCCGACCTGGGCGGACGCCTGGCCGAAGAACCCGGCATCCAGCTCCTGCGCCTGCCTCTGGGCAACCTGAGCTTCCTCAATCCGACGGCGCTGCGCCGCCTGGCGGGCTTCTTCCGCGACAACGCGGTGGACACGGTGATCCTGGCCCTGCCCTCGGACGTCAAGGCCGGGGGCTTGGCCGCCAAACTCGCCGGAGTGCGGCGGATCATCTTCCGCCGGGGCATCGCCCTGCCCACCCGGAACACGTTTCTCAACCGCCTCTATTTCCAGCACGTGCTCACCGGCCTGCTCTGCAATTCCGAACACACCCGGCGCATGGTCCTGGCCGAGAACCCGGAGCTCATGCCCCTGGAGCGCACGGCCGTGATCCACAACGGCCTGGACCTGCCCGCCTTCGACGCCCTGTCCGCCGAACCCCTGGTTTCCCGGACTCCCGGCCGGGTGGTCATCGGCTGCGCCGGGCGGCTCACGGAGCAGAAGGGCCACGTCTACCTGCTCGAGGCCGCCGCCCTGCTCCGTCGGCGCGGCCTGGACCTGTCCGTGCTCCTGGCCGGGACCGGCGAACTGGAACGCGACCTGCGCGCCCGGACCACGGCCCTGGGCCTGGACCAGCATGTGCGCTTCCTGGGCTTCGTCAAGGAAATGAAGCGGTTCTATGCCTCCATCGACATCCTGGCCCTGCCCTCGCTCTGGGAGGGCTTCGGCTACGTGCTCACCGAGGCCATGAGCATGGGCCTGCCCGTGGCCGCCTTCGACACGAGCAACATCCCGGAAGTGGTGGTCCACGGCGAAACCGGCCTGCTGAGCCCGGCCCGCGACGCCGAGGCCCTGGCCGGGTCCCTGGAGGCCCTGGCCCACGACCCGGACCTGCGCCACCGCCTGGGCGGCGCCGGGCGGCGGCGCGTGGAAGAGCGCTTCACCCTGGAGCGCACCATCCAGGACCTCGAACGCCTGCTCCTCTCCTGATCCGTTCCCGGCCCGCCACAGGCGGGCGCCCCTGTCCTCCACCCGGTTTTCCCCTCCGAAGCCGCTGAACAGTGCCGCATGTAAAATCAATGGGTTACGTTCAGATCATTTCTTATAGAATTACTTTAGATTTTATCTAGAAATATAATCAAACCATTAATTTCACAAAGATATTTCTTCAAAATCCAAGGCCGCGAGCGCTTCACAGTTCCAGGGCCTCGACTCCCTTGGAAGCATGCCCGCAACGCTTCTTGGACAGGTTGCCCGCGCCCAGCGCCCGGCCCCGCTCCTTCCTTTTCCGACGCGTTCCGCCCCTGGCCGCCTCGCTGGTCGCTTTAAAATTTTTGTAAATTACAAAAAATTGTTGACGCGAAGGCTCCGACTGGGCCATAGTGCTTGTGCAAACGGTCACAAGGAGCACCGCATGGCCACGAAGAAAGACAAGCAGGTCCAGGCAGCCGTCGCCGAAGCGCCCGCCGACTCCGCCGAGCGCGCGGCCATCTTCGCAAACATGAAGGAGGTGGCCCGCACCGTGGTGCGCACCTTCGGCCGCAACTGCGAGATCGCCCTGCACGACTTCCGGGACCTGGAATGCTCCCTCATCCACCTGGAAGGCACGGTCACGGGCCGCAAGCTCGGCGCGCCCATCACCAACCTCGTGATCAAGGCTTGGCGCAAGGAAGGCGACGCAGTGCGCGACATCGTGAACTATCCGAGCACCTCGCGCGGCGGCCACCGCCTGAAGTCCTCCACCAGCTTCCTGCGCGACGGCGCGGGTCGCGTCATCGGCGCGTTCTGCATCAACTTCGACCTCTCGGAGTTCGAGGCCATGCAGAGCGCCATCGAGGACCTCACCCGCCTGGACTCCCAGGAGGACAAGGGCGTGGGCGAGACCTTCGCGGCCTACATCAATGAGACCAACGACGCGGTCATGGAGGCGGCCATCCGCAAGGCGGGCAAGCATCCCTCCGGCATGAGCCGGGAGGAGAAGCTCGAATTCATCCGCATCCTGGACGAAGAGGGCGCGTTCCTCATCAAGGGCATGGTCGGCTACGTGGCCCAGGCCATGAACGTGTCCATCTACACGGTCTACAACTACATGCGCCAAATCAAGAACGGCCAGCGCTGACGCCGCCGTCACAACAAAAGGAGCTGCATATGAAGGAAGTCGTCGTCACCAAACAGGCCCCCGCGGCCATCGGCCCCTACTCCCAGGCCATCAGGGCCGGCGGATTCGTCTTCGCCTCGGGCCAGATTCCGCTCGTCCCCGAGTCCGGGGAAGTGGACGGCGCGGACGTGAAGACCCAGGCCCGCCGCAGCCTGGAGAACCTGACCGCCGTGCTCAAGGCCGCCGGGGCTTCCCTGGAGGACGTGGTCAAGACCACGGTCTTCATCACGGACATGGCCGAATTCCCGGCCGTGAACGAAGTCTACGCCACCTACTTCCCGGCCAACGCCCCGGCCCGCTCCTGCGTGGCCGTGGCCGCCCTGCCGCGCGGGGTCAAGGTCGAGGTCGAAGCCATCGCCCTGCTGAAATCCTGAGGAGGTACGAGATGTTCGTGAAGAATCTGCTCTGTCCCAAGTGCCGGGCCACCTATGACAGTGAAAAGGTGATCCAACTCTGCGAGTGCGGCGCGCCCCTGCTCGTGACCTACGAACTGGACAAGGTCGCCAAGGCCCTGACCAAGGACGAGCTGGCCAAGCGCCCGGCCACGCTCTGGCGCTACCGTGAACTGCTGCCCGTGCGCGACGAACGCAACATCGTCAGCCTCGGCGAGGGCATGACTCCGCTGGTCCGCTTCGAGCGACTGGGCGCGGACGTGGACATGCCCGAGCTGTACATGAAGGACGAGGGCATCATCCCCACCGGCACCTTCAAGGCGCGCGGCGCGGCCGTCGGCGTGTCCCGGGCCAAGGAGCTGGGCATCACGACCCTGGCCATGCCCACCAACGGCAACGCGGGCGGCGCCTGGTCGGCCTACTGCGCCCCGGCGGGCATCCGCTCGGTCATCGTCATGCCCAAGGACGCCCCGGAGATGAACCGCAAGGAGATCGCCGTCACCGGAGCCTCGCTGTTCCTGGTCAACGGCCTCATCTCCGACGCGGGCAAGATCGTGGCCCGGGCGGTCAAGAAGCACGGCTGGTTCGACGCCTCCACCCTCAAGGAGCCGTACCGGATCGAGGGCAAGAAGACCATGGGCCTGGAGCTGGCCGAGCAGTTCGGCTGGGACGTTCCGGACGTGATCCTCTACCCCACCGGCGGCGGCGTGGGCCTCATCGGCATCTACAAGGGCCTGCGGGAACTCCAGGCCATGGGCTGGATCGGCGAGAAGCTGCCCCGGCTGGTGGCCGTGCAGGCCACGGGCTGCGCGCCCATCGTCAAGGCCTACGAGGAGGGCAAGAAGGAGTCCGCCTTCTGGGAGAACGCCAGGACCTGCGCCTTCGGCATCACCGTGCCCAAGGCCCTGGGCGACTTCCTGGTCCTGGACGCCATCGCCAAGACCAAGGGCTGCGCCGTGGCCGTGGACGACGAGACGACCCTCAAGGCCCAAAAGATGATCGCCAAGCGCGAGGGGGCGTTCATCTGCCCCGAGGGCGCCACGACCCTGGCCGCCGCCATGGAACTGCGCCGCAAGGGTTGGATCTCCCGTTCGGACAAGGTCGTCCTGCTGAACACGGGCACGGGCCTGAAGTACCCCGAGACCGTGGACTGCAACCCGCCGCTGCTCCAGCCGGACCAGGACATCGACTAGGGCGCGGGACAGACGGGAAGGAGGATCGGAACACGAACCGCAGGAGTCCGTGAGAGGCATGTGCCCCGGGCCGGGCGGCCGCGGCTGCCACCGCGCCGCCCGGCGTAATGGGGATCGAGACCCCCATCACACTGAAGCCAGAGGAGCATCCCCATGTCGAGAGGAGTCCGCAAGCTCAGTCTCCCGACGCAAATGGCCATCGGAATGGCCGCCGGTCTGTTGGCCGGCATGGTGGCCCCGTCCTTACACCTGGAGGCGGCGTTCTTCAAGCCCCTGGGTCAGCTGTTCATCAACCTGGTGCGCATGGTGGTCGTGCCCCTGGTCTTCGCCACCCTGGTGGCCGGGGCGGCGGGCATCGACGACGCCCGCAAGCTCGGCCGCGTGGCCACCAAGACCCTCGTCTACTACTTCGCCACCACCGGCATCGCCGTGGCCATCGGCCTGTTCATGGCCAACATGGTCGAGCCCGGAACCGGCCTGGACCTCGCCACCACCGGCCTGAAGGCCAAGGAGGTCACGCCGCCGAGCATGGTCGACACCCTGCTCAACATCGTGCCCATCAACCCCGTGGAGGCCATGGCCAAGGGCAACATGCTCCAGGTCATCTTCTTCGCGGTGGTCTTCGGCTTCGCGCTGAGCTCCATGGGCGAGACCGGCCGCCCGCTGCTGCGCTTCTTCGAACAGGTGGCCGACGTCATGGTCCGGGTCACCAACCTCGTCATGATCTACGCCCCCATCGGCGTGTTCGGCCTCATGGCCTACGCCGTGAGCCTGCACGGCCTCAAGGTCCTGCTGCCCCTGGGCAAGATCATCGTGGTCATGTACGTGGCCAGCCTGGCGCACGTCTGCATCACCTACCTGCCCAGCGTACGCTTCATCGGCGGCATGTCGCCCTTGAAGTTCCTGCGCGGCGTGATCGAGCCGGTCCTGGTTGCCTTCACCACCTGTTCCAGCGCCGCGGCCCTGCCCTCCAACCTGCGCTCGGTGCAGAAGCTCGGCGCGTCCAAGTCCGTGTCCAGCTTCTCCATCCCCCTGGGCAACACGGTGAACATGGACGGCGCGGCCATCTACATGGGCGTGGCCGCGGTCTTCGTGGCCGAGGTCTACGGCATTCCCATGCCCCTGGACAAGCAGATCACCGTCCTGCTCATGGCCATGCTGGCCTCCGTGGGCTCGGTGGGCGTGCCCGGCGCGGCCCTGATCATGATCACCATGGTCTTCACCCAGGTGGGCATCCCCCTGGAGGGCATCGCCCTGGTGGCCGGCGTGGACCGCGTCATGGACATGGCCCGCACCACCCTGAACGTCCTGGGCGACGCCACCGGCGCGGTGGTGGTCTCCCGCCTCGAAGGCGAACTGTCCAACGGAGACGAGGCCGCCGCTACGGAAAGCGCCTGATACCCGCCCCCCACGTCGCACGCCTCGCACGGCCCCCGGTTTCCGCCGGGGGCCGTTTTCATTTCGCGCGGCGTCCGCCCCGCTGGAAGAGTTCGCCGTCCAGGAGCAGATGGGAAAAGTAACCCAGCCCCAGGGCCAGGGCGTAGGGCAGGAAGTCGGCGGCCGGGCGGTCGTACAGAAAGACCGGCACGGCCCAGACCGCCTGGGGGATGAGCAGCATGGACCAGACCGAGTGGGTCCAGCCCCGGTGCGGGGTCACGCCGGGAATGATCGCGGCCAGCCCGAGGTAGGCGGCCCATTCGTAGCGCTTCTGCAGCAGCAGGCCAGCGTCCACGGCCAGCAGGGCGGCATAGAACAGATACTGGCCCTTGGACTTGGTGTCGATGTCCGGGAACAGGGCCCCCACGAGGCAGAAGCCGGTGAGCCCGGCCAGGGTCAGCCAGTCCCGGGGCAGCAGGCCCAGGAACCAGAGCCCCAGCCCCAGCAACCCGGCGGCGCAGAGCGCCCCGGCGATGTGTCCCTTGTAGCCCGGCATGACGTCACCTGAAAAAAACGGCCCGGACTCTCGCCCGGGCCGTCCGCGTTTCCGAAGGCCCGCTGGGGCCTAGAACATGTCCTTCTCGGACTCGGCGATGGTCTTCTGGATGGTGTCCTGGAGCTTCTTGGGCAGGCCCATGATCTCCACGTTCAGGAAGCCGCGCACGATGGTCGAGGTGGCCTCCTCCACGTCCATGCCCCGGGCCATGAGATACTCGATCTCCTCCTGGGCGATCTTGCCCACGGCGGCCTCGTGGGACAGCTCCACGCCCGCAACCGCGCCCTTGAGCTCGGGAATGGCGTGGATCACGCCCTTGCCCAGGATGAGGCCCTTGCACTCCAGGTGGCCGCGCGCGGGCACGGCGTTGGCCTCGATCATGGCCGGGACGATCATGGTGCCGCCGGTGGTGATGGTCCGCGAGATGATCTCGGCCCGGGTCTCGGGCGCGTCCATGATCACCCGGTTGCCCATGTTCAAGTTCGAGCCCTCCGGGGCCACCACCACGGAATTGAAGCGGGCCACGGCCCCGCGTCCGGCCAGCCGGATGGTGGGGTACATCTGGAGGTCGTGCACCGGCTTCATGAGCACGTAGTTGCTCAGGTACACGCCGCCCTCTTCCACCAGGCCGTAGGAGCGCGGCCGCACCGTGACCTTCTCGCCCCAGTTGTGGATCATGGTGAAGGTCAGCTTGCCGCCCTTCTTGACGTAGAATTCGGAGATGCCGAGGTGCGCGCCCTCGGTGTGCTGGTCCGAGACGAGGCAGCCGGTGATGATGTGGACCTCGGAGTCCTCCTCCACCACCACGATGTTGTGCACGTTCTGCCCGGCCTTGTCGGCCTTGATGAGCAGGCAGGACTGCACCGGCTTCTCGATCTTGGCGCCCTTCCTCGTGCGGATGAAGTAGCCGCCGTGGAGGTTGTCGGCCGCCGCGCGGGTGAACTCGTCCTTGTCCTTGTCGATGAGCTTCCAGAAGTATTCGGGCAGCCCGTCGTACTTGGCCAGGGCCTTCTTGATGTCCATGATCTCCACGGCCGGATCGTTGGACTCGCAGTGCACGTTGGAGTGGTCCATGTGCAGAAAGGAGGCGCTGCGCTCCCGCTCCTCCACGTCCACCCCGGCCATGACGAGCTGCTCCTTGTCGGCCTCGGAGAGGACGCGCAGGTCGGGAATGGCCTCGTGGTCCAGGCCCTGGAAGGTGAAGTTCGTGAGATCGACTTTGCTCATGGCTTGCTCCTCAATTCAGGCAACGCACGCATTGCTGGTAGCCGTAGGAGCGGATGTGCTCCAGGATGTCCCGGGGCCGGGCCTCGCAGCAGAGATGCCCGTTGTAGAGCACCTGTCCCCGGTCGGCGTTGACGTAGTCCAGGATGTAGCCGGTGTGGGTGATGATCAGGCCGGAACGCGCGGTGCGCGACTTCTGCTCCTTCATGGACAGGGGGGCCTGGGGCGAAAGCTCGCCCGAGAGCAGGGAGCGGACCACCTTGCCGATGAGCTGCATGTTCTCCAGGTCCACGCCGGACTCGGGCTCGTCGAAGAGCACGAGCTTGGGGTTCTGGGCCATGAGCTGGAGAAGTTCCGAGCGCTTGATCTCGCCGCCGGAGAACCCGGCGTTGATGTCGCGCTCCAGGAAATCCGTGAAGTTGACCTTTTCGGCCAGGGCGTCCACGTCCACCGGGCGGCCCTGGCCGCACATCTGCACGAGGTGGCGGGTCTTCAGGCCGTGGATGGTCGGAGGCCGCTGGAAGGACATGCCCAGGCCGAGGCGCGCGCGCTCGTAGGACGGGGCGTGGGTCACGTCCTCGCCCCGGAAGATGATCCGGCCGCCGGTCACGTTGTAGCCGGAAAAGCCCATCAGGGTCATGAGCAGGGAGGTCTTGCCCGAGCCGTTGGGTCCGAACAGGATGAAGGTCTCTCCCTCGCGGATATGCAGGTTGATCCCCTTGAGGACCTCCCGCTCGCCGATTGAGACGTGCAGGTCTTCGATCTTGAGCATGCCGTTCCTCGCTCTGAAGTCAGGATGGCCTCGGCGGAACAGGTCCGCGCGGCCTGCCGGTTGTACAGAAGCCCGGGCGCGAAGTCCAGGGAATCCCGGACGGCGCAGAGTCCTAAGATGCGTCCGGGGACGGCGATGTCAAGGGCGGCGCCCCCCTTGACTCCACGGCGCCGCGGCCTCATCTTCATGCCGACGAAACGCCCGGAGCCCACATGACCAAACGCATGAAATCCCTCTCGGACCTCAAGTCCCTGACCCTTGAGAGCAAGGACGACAAACCCGCGCCCATCACGGCCCGCTCGGTCAAGGCCGCGCTCAAGGCGGCCGGCGGCAAGCCGATCCACGTGACGCCGCCCAAGCCCAAGGAGGCCCCGGCCCCGGTCGCCGATCCCGCCGAGGACGAGGCGGACCTCTTCCTCAACGCCATGCGGGGGGTGGACCGCATCCATGAGGAACCGGGCCGCCAAGTGGCGGCCCGGCCCGCCGCGCCCGAGCCGGCGGCCGCGCCCGAGCCGGACGACGAGGCCCAGGCCCTGGCCCGCTTCCTGCGCGGGGAGATCGACTTCGAGCTGGAGTTTTCCGAGGAGTACATGCACGGGGTCGTGCGCGGGCTGGATCGAAAGATCTTCCAGATGCTCAAGAACGGGCGGCTCTCGCACGAGGCCCATCTGGACATGCACGGGCTCAACGCGGACCAGGCCTACGACGGCCTGCTCTTCTTCCTGCGCGAGAGCTATCTCCAGGGACGGCGCTGCGTGCTGCTCATCACCGGCCGGGGCAAGAACTCCCCGGGCGGCCAGAGCATTCTCAAACGGGAAATCCAGACCTGGCTCACCCGCGAGCCCCTGCGCCGGGCGGTGCTGGCCTTCTGCACGGCCCAGCCCAAGGACGGCGGCGCGGGAGCGCTCTACGTGCTTCTGCGCAAGGTGAAGAAGAGCCAGGGCAAGGTGCGCTGGGACACCCTGACCAACTGGGAGCCCGACGACCGCTAGGCCGCCGCCTCGCGGGGCGCGGCGTCCTTCTGGCCCATGCCGCGCACCAGGGCCAGTTCCTCGGCCGAGAAGATGCGGCCGATGTCCAGGATGATGATGAAATTCTCGTCCTGGCGGCCCATGCCTCGGATGTACTCGGCGTTTACGGCCGCCCCCATTCTCGGCGCGGGCTCGATGGCCTCGGGAGCCATCTCGAAGACCTCCCGCACCGAATCCACCAAGGCGCCCATGACCGTGCGCTCGCCGTCGAAGTCGATCTCCACGATGATGATGCAGGTGTCCACGGTGTCAGCGCCCTTGGACATGCCGAGCTTGAGCCGCATGTCCACCACGGGCACGGCGTGGCCGCGCAGGTTGATGACCCCGCGCATGTAGGCCGGAGTGCGGGGAATCTTCGTGATGGTCGTCAGTTCCAGCACCTCGCGCACGGTGCCGATGTCCAGGGCGAAGATTTCCTTTCCCAGGGTGAAGGTCAGGAATTGGTTGATGTCTTTGGCGGCGTTCTCGTCCATGCGTCCTCCCGGCCCCCGGGGCCCGTGCTTGCCGGAATAATCTCGCCTGGAACGAGGGTGCCTCCGGCGGGCCGCGCTGTCAACGAAAAGCCCGAGATTATAACGAAGGCCTCCCGCTTTTCCTGGTTGACAATCGCCAGGGCGGAGGGTATCAACCATCCCTCGCGACGACGTCGGGATGTAGCGCAGCCTGGAAGCGCACTTGAATGGGGTTCAAGGGGTCGGAGGTTCAAATCCTCTCATCCCGACCATTAAAAAGACTTGGACCCGAAGGGGGTTACGGCAAAAACCGTAGCCCCCTTCTCTTTCCCTCTTCCCCGAAAGTCGCCATTCTCTCCCCCGCCTCTCCCCCGCTGGTGCGTTAAGCAGTGTGAAAATGCCTCGCAACCTCCAGGACAAAAAAGGGGGCCAGCCTCTCGGCCAGCCCCCGAACACCGCCGGGCATCGGGAACCCGGCGGGCGCTCCTACTCGGCAGCGGCAAGGGCCTCAGCGTCCCAGACTTCCTTTTGGTCCGGGCCAGGACACAGCCAAGCCGTATTCTGGCCCGTGCTGGCGAGGGCCTCGGCCATGTCCAGGATGCGGCCTTCGCGGACGTGCGCGTTGAAGGCGGTCAGGTTGGGCTCAGCGCCATTGTTCTGGAAGAAGTGGCGGCGGCCCGCTTCAAGGGTGTTCCAGGCGGCGCGGCGGTCGGTCAGTTCGGACATTTTCGTCTCCTCTCTTTTGGGTTAGGCAGCCAAAGCCTCGTTGGCGATGGCCTGCAAGGGCTTGACGTTGTAGGGCAATTCCATCGGTTCGCCCGGCACGGCTCTGAGGATCGAGCCCCGGCAGACCTCGGCCAGTGCGGCAATGTGCGTCAAGGTTTCGTGCGCATCTTCGCGCCAGTCGTCGAGCCAGCCCAGCCCGGCCGCCTTGAGGGCCTGGGTTTCAGCTTTGGCCATGACGCGATCGGGGAGTTGCGACAGGAGCCCAAACGGGTCATCCTGGATCGCTCCGAGGGCCTGAAGCATCCCGCGATTGCCGAGGCCAAGAACCGCCTGGACGCGCTCAGCCTCGGACATGGCCCGCAGCACGTCGCGGACCTCGCGGCCCTTGAGGTAGGCGTCTTTGTCCGTCGGGTCCGGGGTCCAAGCCTCGCGGCGGATTTGGTCCACGACACGCGCCTCTTGGGCGGTCTCGATCACGATTTTTTCCAGGCTCGGGTTCAAGGCCGGGATGGCCTTGGTTAGCACTTCACGGGCACGCTGGGCCACGATCTCGGGCCGCAGGTCGCGATTGCCAAGAATTTTTTTCGCCTCGCCCCAGGGTTTAGCTAGGGGCAGCAAGGCTTCGCACAGGGCATCATAGCGGGGCGCGCGGCGCTCTCGGCTCCATGCGCTGTCCCGCGAGATGATGTTGTTCAGACGCACGTCCAAAGAGTCCAGGCCGATGACGGAGCCCATCCGGCTAATGGCGTGATCCGTAGCGGGCTTAAAATCCATCGCCTCGGCCCGGCCCCGGAAGTCCGGGATCGGTTGCCGCTTTCCGTCCAGGTCAACGAACGTGTAGGAATCGCTTTTCGTGATCTTCAGCATGTCTTTTCTCCTTATATTCCCGATGGTTAAAGTGTTTCAACCAAATTGGCGGCTGCAAACTCGGCCTCAGCGGCCACAATGAGCGGGGCAGACGTGCAAGCTTCCACCCTGGCCCGGAACGTCTCCCAGGGCTCCCCTGGTTGCCGGGTGAAGACTTGGCCCTCAGCCTGTACCGTCAGGGGCTCATGCGTGCTCGGCACGATCCAGAAACGCGGAACCCGACGGTTCGCGCGGCCAGCCTCCAGAGCCTCCACGCGGGCGGCGATGCTACGCGGCATGATCCACCTCCGGCTCAAGGCGGCAGTCCACCACTTGCATGACGACAAAAACCCCGCTGGGGCTCGGGTTCGCCTCTTGCGCGGCGGCCACGCTCGGATACCGCACACCGTCAACGACGGCCGTGCCGTCCATGTCCGCGAGGATGCACGTGGTTGGAAGAGGCGGTCGGCGGTCTTCGGCGTCCCGCTCAAGCCGGGCAAGGCGGTTCCTGATGTTCATCGGGTCTTCTCCTTTTGCTGGGCGGCCTCCAGGGCCTCCAGGCGGGCTTCCAGATCGCTTGTGGCGATGAGCCCGGCCAGCACTTGGCCGAGGTAGCCGAGACAGCGGGCAAGGGACGGGTCCACTTCGCCACGGTTCACCTTGTTCATGAGGTCGCCCAGGAACAACCGCAGGTCTTGGGCGGTCTTGAGACGGCGGCGCGGGGGCAGGCGGGGGGTGCTGGCCCGATTTCCGCGCGGGGCCTTGGCTGCGGGTTTTTTTCTCATGCAAAAACTCCTGTCTTCTGTGTGAGATTCGCGCAGAAATGGCCCTACGCCGCGTCCTGGCACCCCGGGGTGAAATCTGCCTCGCCGTGGGCCTTCAAAATGGCCTGTAGCCCTTCCTGGCGCTCCCGGAGGTACTTACCCAGGAGGGAGCGGACGGCGTAGGCGGCCCCGGCCCGGTCCCCGGCCCATATGGTGGGCACCCCGTAGCGGGCCTGATAGGTAAACAAGGATTGGAGCACGGCGTGGGGCAGCATCCGGCTCCGGTAGCGGTGCTTGGCCACGTCCTGCATGGAGCACTCGGCCACGATAGCGAACAGGTCATAGCCCCGGGCGCGGCATAGCTCGGCCTCGAACCGATCCCGCCCGGCGGACAGGGAGCCCACGAGGTCGTCAATACTCTTGCGCTCACAGGCGGCCAGCGTCTCCAGGCCCTTCAAGGCGTAGTCGCCGGAGGGGAGCCCGGCCACCTCAACCGCCACGTCAGGCCAGCGGCGGAAATCCAGGGGGCATTGCTCCCGGGTGTCAACGATGATCCGCACGACGCACCTCCAGCCCACGGCGTTTGCGCTGAATCTTCCGATAAAGGGCGAGGCACCAAGCCAACCCCTCGGCCTCGGTGTCCGGCTTCCGGCTTTTGCCTTTGGCCTCTCGCGTCTCTTCCTTCATGGCCGCATTTCCTCTTCTGGTTCACAACTGCGATATAGGCCAACACACGGACGTGTGATCCGGTCCCCAGGATCACACTTGTCCTTTTAAGAGTCCTTCTAAGAGTCCTTCTAAAGTCCTTACGGGGTACTGGTTGCCCACTTTTGGAACCGTTGCGGAGGTACCTTTTGCCCACCCTCTGTTGGGTACTGGTTGCGCATATGGGGTACTGGTTGCCCATCATCTAGACTCGCCGCTCAGTCGAGAATTGAGCCAAGACACCTTCCGAATCTTCGGCGGCCAGATCAGGACGCGCCAATGCATTTCATCGTGAGGCTCTATGACGTAGCTGGCTTGCAAGGACTCGATAGCCGCAAGGTAGATTCGACGGCAGACCCCTGAAAACTCACGCAATACTGAGGGTTCAGCCCCGCAGATGTCGTACTTGCGCCTGTTCAAGTACTCGGTGAAATCGTCACCCTCCAACCATCCCTCTTCATCGGGGTCCAGGTCGGGGCGGGGCTTGGCAAAATATCGGAAGGCCACGGCCAGGGCCTTGCCGGTGGGCGTCAGATCAGACCACAAGCCCCCGTCGATGAATATGCTCGGCATGCATATGCCCTCCGGCGAAGTGCAGTCATTCAGGAGGTTGTAGAGCTTGGCCCGGCGGCCGTTGCGCGTGGTGACTTTCTTGGTGGACAGGAGCCCGGCCATTTCAAGCTCAAGCACCCCGGCGCGGACCCCTTTGCGGGTCAAGCCACTCATGGCGGCAAGCCGGTCTTCGGCCGGGAAACAGACCCCGTGGTCATCGGCGTGGCGCAAGAGCACGGGGTACACGGCTTGGGCGGCGCGGGTCAGGACAGACCACGTGTTAGGGTACAAGTCCCCGCCGTTGTCTACGGCCACAACGCCCCGATCCAATGTGCGGAAGTGGCGGTCACAGGTGGGAGCAGTCCAGCGGAAGCCCATCACGCGCCCCTTGGCACTTGACCAAGGCGGCGGCTTCGGGTATTGTCAACCCGCATGTCGCGCCTCAGCCAGGCCGCAGTTTTCAGGAGCCCCGCCCTCGCCCGGCGGGGTTTCGCTTTTCGAGGGGTCATGCTAGGCGGCCTGCCGTTCGCCCCGTGCGGCCAACCAGGCGATGAAGTCGGCGCGGGTGTATCCGGCCTTACGACCAGGAATCCGGCGCGGCCCCTGGCCCATGCTGTCGAGATTGGCGAGGCGTCCGGCGGAAATGAGGCCGCCGGTCAGGACGGGCACCGCAGTCCTGGCGACGATGGGCGGCAAGCTCCGCTCCAGTTCGGAAATCTGCTCCTGATCCATAGTTCACTCCTTGCCCCCGTTTTGTCGTGGGCTATGGGGTGAGACTAGCGCGCTGGATTAACTGGAAGATAGATGAAGAAATTACGGAGGGTATTTTTTCAGTTCAATTCATTTCAATCAGTTATGGTTATGCACTCCCCAGATGGCAGAGTGAGCCAGGTATAATGAAGCTGATCCGGGTCGATTTCCCGGGCGCGGGTCACGTAGGCCCGCAAGCAATTCTCAATCCACTCACGACTTGCTTCTGGCCCACCGGCTTCAATCTTCTCTGTCGTCTCGGCCCATGCTCGGCAAAGGGCTTCCTCGCACTCTACGGCCTTGCGGAACCACGCCAGACGCATGTGCCCCGCCAGCGTCCGGCCTTCCTGGGCCTCTAGCCCTGCCAATTTGGAAGCTTCAATCTTGGCGTCAGACTTCCGCGAAGCCGCCACCCGCAATCGGCCATATTCGCGGGCCAAGCTCAAGGTTGCGGTGTGTTTACGCCCCGCCCTGTGCCTGAGCTTTCCCTCAAAAAAAGAGGCCAAATCATCGAAGCTCTCCGGGGGTAAAATATCCCGGTGCTTTCGCAGGAAGGCAGCCACCTTGGCTTTGTCTTTTTCGTATAGTAGGGCCAAGAACTGAGCACGAGCATGGCGGGCGTCCATATGTCTCCAGGATGGCCCCCCAGCCGAAGCCAGGGGGCTCTATGTCACTTTGCGAGCCTAGGTTGTCGCCAATGTCTTCCCACGCACCCTGGCGGAAGGGGTCGCCGGATGCTTGACCACCTCCCCCTTAGGACGGGGAGCGACGCCGCATTTTTCCTTAATCTCGGCCTTTTGCTCTTCCCGCAGCGCGGATTCGGCAAATATCATCAACGACTTGGCGGCCAGCTCAAGCGCACTAGATTTTTTAAGCGCAAGGCGGAAATTGGCTTCTACGCACCGTAGCGCCCCCCAGAACTCGCGGGGGACTTCGGGACGGCGGTTGATGCACTCGATGCATTGCTTACGCATGCCCCACCTCCGACTCAATGGCGAGGTCGCCGCCGTTACCCTTGCTGGCTGGGTTCGTCTCGGGTACTCCTCGAATAGCCATGACAACCTCCTGTCAGGTTTCGTGGTCAGGCCCTCCGGGGTGCTGCAACCACCCCGGCCGGGCCGTTCTATTGGCAAGCGCCACTATGGCGCATCAGCCCACGTCGAAAACAACCTTGATGACCCCGGGTTCGCGCTTCTCATTAGCCCGCTGCTCCAGCACGTTCACGGCAGCGCGAAGACCTTCCGGGCTCAAATGGCTATAGCGCTGGGTCATGCTGAAATCAGCGTGGCCCATGAGTTCCTTGACGACGTACAAACTGGTTCCCGACTCCACAAGCCAGCTTGCGAATGTATGGCGCAGCGTATGAAAGCACACGGCCTGCCGGGGATCGGCAACATCTTGGTTGAAGAGTTCATCGGCAACGCGGCGGAACACGTTGGAAATCCGCTTCACCCTGTCCCCGGTGCGGTCAGTAAACACCAGCGGGCCGGGCGCGGCCTTACGGCGGTTGGCTAACATGGTGCGGACCCGCTGGGTCATGTAGGCCACGCGGTTTACGCGGGCCTTGGGGTCACGGATGAAAAGTTGCGCGCGCTCAAAATCGCAGTCGTGCCAAGTGAGGGCCGCGATTTCCCCGAAGCGCAGGCCACAATCTAGGGCCATGAGGGCCATGTCGTGGGCCAGGATAGAGCGGGGTCTAAGCGCGTCCAGGAGTTCCCGCGCCTCATCCGGGGTCAGGTAGCGTTGCCGCCGGTTGTCACGCTTGGGCAACGTCACCAACTTTGCCGGGCACGGGCCGGACACGTACCCGTCGCGGACGGCCAGGGTCCAGACCTGCCCGAACACGGCGAAAGCGTATTTGATCGTGGCCGGGGCCTTTCCTGCCCGGAGCATGGCGGCCTTGACCTTCTCCATGTCGAAAGCCGCAACACGGGCCAGGGGCTTTTCGGCCAGGGTCGGAGCCAGCCACTTCCGCCAAAGGGCCTGCTCTGCCGTGCGGGCTCCAGGCGACTTGGCACTCTGAACCGGCCAGTAATTTTTCGCCCAGAACTCCCCGGCAGTAACGGCGGCTCGTTCGGCCAGCTTGCGGGCCTCTTCTTCGGTTTTGCGCTTGGCCTCGGCTTTGGCGCGGCGATCCGCCAGGGTCCGCTCCCCTTCCCCTGTCCTGGCGGCCTTGCGCAGTGCAACTAGCTGCTCGTGGGCGTACTCCAACATGGATTGCCCCATGTCTCGGTGCTCGGACTCCCAGCCTAGCCCTTCCTCGATACGTAGGCCGTTCACCCGGTAGCGGATGGAGAAATAGCGGTCAGGGCGGAGCCCGTACTTACGGGTTGCGTGCTCATAGAACCGGATGCCCCTCGCCGCCGTCTGCCACTTCACCGACATAGCCAACGCCTCCCGACCTACTCAAAAACCGATCTTCTCCCCCATCTCTCCCCCAAAAAGGCGTGAAAATGGGGCCTTCTTCGTGAGGTCATGTGAAGTACACTATGAATCAAGTGTAGGAATGTCAACGTAAAAGTTGCACAGCGTGAAAATAGGTGAAGCTTATATGAATTGAATGGGGTTCAAGGGGTCGGAGGTTCAAATCCTCTCATCCCGACCACGATGACCTTGCCCCGGGGCCGGACAGCCAAGAGCTGACCGGCCCTTTTTCGTTTCTCCCCCCACCTCCCTTTCTTTATCCCGCGGCCCTCGCGCCGCGTCTTGACAACCATGTCCGGGCCCATTAAATGAATGAACGTTCATTCATCAAGAGGAGGACCCAATGGCAGGCAAACGAGACGAACAACTCGCCCGACGCCGGGACCAGATATTGCGGGCGGCGGCCCAGGTGTTCCGCGCGCGCGGATTCCACGTGGCCTCCATGGCGGAAATCTCGACGGCGGCCGGACTGCTGAGCCCCGGCACCATCTATCGCTACTTCCAGAACAAGGACGCGCTCATCCAGGCCGTGATCGAGACCCAATACGCCCACTACGCGGCGGACGTGGACGCCCTGCTCGGCGCGCCGGAAGCCTTCGCCCGCATCTTCCACATGGACGGCGCGCTGCTCCAGGCGATCTGCACGCCCAACGAGTATGACCCCGGGTTGGAGACCGAACTGGAGTTCATCCGCAACCAGCGCCTGGCCGAGGCCCTGGAGAAGGCGGAGAGCGGGATCATGGAACGCATGGCCGCCGCCGTCCGCATGGCCCAGGAAAACGGCCTCGCCGACCCCGGCCTGGACACCGAATCCACGGCGCTGCTGCTCTTCAACCTGATCGAGGGGCTGGTGCTCGACGCCAACTATCGGGGCATGCGGGACATGGAGCGCATGGCGCGGACCACGCGCACGCTGCTGCGCCGGTTCCTGCGCCCCGAGGCGGTCCCCGGGGAGGACGGCCGGTGCTGAAACGCGCCCTCGCCGGGCTCCTGGAGCGGTTCTCGTCCGTCTCCCTGGCCCGGTCCTCGCTCATCTACGACTGGCGGCGATACCTGGCAGCCCTCCTGGCCGTCTCCTTTTCCGGCCTCCTGGTGGCCATCCAGCTGGGCCTCCTCTTCGGCATGTTCGGCACGGTGTCCAACTACATAGAGGAATCCGGGGCCGACGTCTGGGTCGGCTACCCGGACACCAAGAGCGTGGACCTGGGCCGCAACATCTCCACCAGGAACGAGGTGCATCTGCACATGCACCCCGGCGTCCGGCGGGTGGAGAAGATGCTCCTCGGCATGGGCGACTGGCGCCGTGACGACGGGGCCATGATCATGACCTACATCACCGGCGTGGACACCAGGCCGGACGGCATGGGCCTGGCCCGCGTCATCCCTCCGGACATGCGGCTGGCCCTGGACGAGCCGGGGGCCGTCGTGGTGGACGAGAGCGACATCGCGCGCCTCCGCGCCGAGGTGGGCAGTACGGTGGAGATCAACGGAAAGCGGGCCAAGGTGGTGGGCCTGACATCGGGCATGCGGGCCATCGGCGCGGCCAATGTCTTCTGCTCCCTGTCCACGGCGGAAGATTTCGGCCTCACGACGAGCAAAGGCGATGTGGAGACCACGTACTATCTGGTCCGCGCCCGCGACCCGCGCGACGTGGACGCCCTGCTCGACGACCTGATCCGCTCCGCCCCTCCGGGCAGCTTCTCGGCCTGGAAGTCCGACGACTTCGCCGTCCGTTCCCAGCTCTACTGGCTGCTGGAAACCGGCTCCGGCGTGGGTGTGGGATTCTCTTCTCTCCTCGGCCTCTTGGTGGGAGCGGTGATCACCAGCCAGACCCTGAAGGGCGCCATCATGAGTTCATTGAAGGAATACGCCACGCTGCGCGCCCTGGGCATTCCGCTGAACGCGCTGCGGGCCGTGGTCGTGGAGCAGTCCTTCTGGATCGGCGTCGTGGGTCTGGTCCTGACGGCCGCGGGGCTGGCCTTCACCGCCGTGGCCGCGGAAGCCCTGCACGTGGCCCTGCTCTTCCCTTGGTGGTCGCTGGCCGGAACCGGAGTGCTCGTGCTCGGACTGGCGGTGGGCTCGGGAATGGCCGCCCTGCGCCCGCTCTATCGCGTCGACCCCGCGGAGCTGCTGCGATGAACAGGACATCGGAAACGGCCATCGAGGCAGTGGGACTGAACAAGGGATTCCGCACCGGCGCGGTGCACACCCAGGTGATCCGCGATCTGTCCCTGCGCCTGGAAAAGGGCGCGCTGACCCTGGTGATGGGCCCTTCCGGCTGCGGCAAGAGCACCCTGCTGGCGCTCATCAGCGGCCTGCTCCGGCCGGATTCCGGCGGGGTCACGGCCCTGGGCGCGGACCTTCTCGCCCTGGACGACGTCCGCCTGAACGCCTTCCGGCAGCAATACTGCGGTTTCATCTTCCAGGGCTTCAACCTGTTTTCCTCCCTGACCGCGCGCGAACAGGTGCAGCTCATCCTGAAGTACGGCGGCATGGACACCCACGCGGCCCGCGAGGCGGCGGACGAGGCCCTGTCCTTCGTCGGCCTGGACCACAAGGCCGGCCTGCGGCCCCTGGAACTCTCCGGCGGCGAGAAGCAGCGCGTGTCCATCGCCCGGGCCCTGGCCAAGGCTCCGGCCCTGCTGTTCGCCGACGAGCCCACCAGCGCGCTGGACGCGGCCAACGGCGAACGGGTGGTCGACCTGCTCAAGAACGTGGCCCATGAAAAAGGCGCGGCCGTGGTCTGCGTGACGCACGACCACCGGCTCGAACACCACGCGGACCGCATCGTCCGCCTGGAAGACGGACAGATCGTAGGCGACGAGGTGCCGAACCATGACGCATGAGGAATCGCGGAACAACGAGGATCTGGCCCGGCCCGTCACCCGGAGCTGGAAGCGACGCCTGCTCGGGGCGGCGCTGTTCCTGGCCGGAATGGTGGCGGGCATGCTCCTGCTGAGCGAAGACGGCCAGGAGCAGAAGGCGACGGAAGCGCCCGTGGCGCGGAAGACCTATGCCGCGGTGGCCAAGGGCCGGGTGGATATCGAGGGCGGCCTGATCAAGCTCGCCGCCGCCCGGGACGGCGTTCTCCGCGACGTCCTGGTGGAGGAAGGCGCGGCCGTGACCAAGGGGCAGGTGCTGGCGACCCTCACGGACGACGCCCAAAAGCTGGAGGCCGCCGTGGCCCGGGAGGAAATGGCCCAGGCCCAGGCCGACATGGCCGGGATCGAGGTCCGGCTCAAGGCCGCCGAACGCGACGCCAAACGCTACGGCAGCCTTCTCTCCTCCTCGGCCGTGTCGCGCATGGAATACGACAAGTCCCAGGACCAGGCCGCGCAGCTCAGGGCCGAGCTGGCCTCGGCCAGGGCCCGCCTGCAGACCGCCCGGGGCCGCCTGGAGCGCGCGGCCTACGAACTGGAGCGCAGCCAGATCCGCGCCCCGCTGGACGGCATGATCGTCAAGCGCATGGCCCGGCCCGGCGACGGAGTCAGCTCGCTCAACGTGACGCCCCTCTTCCTCTTCGCCCCCGAGGCCCCGCGCATCGTCCGGGCCGAGCTGGAAGAACGCTTCGTGCAGGCGGTCAAGGCCGGGATGCGGGCGGAGATCATTCCCGAGGTGGACGAGAACCGGCGCTACGCGGGAACCGTGCTCCGCGTGGGCAGCGCCTTCACCCAGCGGGAGGGCACGGACGACGCCTCGCAGCGCAAGGACGTGCGCATGGTGGACTGCGTCCTCACCCTGGAGGACGCGGACCTGATCATCGGTCAGCGGGTTCTGGTCAAGTTCCTGCCCGAGGAAGCTCCCGCGCCCACGCCGGGCGGTTGAATCAGCCGTTCCCGGCCGCCTCGCGGGCGAAGGCCAGGCGCAGGGCCAGGGCGTCGTCGGGGCGCCGCAGGGGGTCGAGCCCGCTGGCCTCGCGGAAGCGGGCCAGGCGATAGGCCAGGGTGTTGCGGTGCACGCCCAGGGCCTCGGCGGCGGCCTCGCTGTCCAGGCCGTGGACCAGGAGGACGCGCGCGGTCTCGGCCAGGGCGGGCTTGCGCCGGATGGCCGCGTCCAGCGTCTGGAACAGCGGGCCGAGCACCTGGGCCGCCGGGCCGGACACGGCCTCGCGCAGCACGTAGCCCACGGCCAACTCCCGTTCGTAGATGGAGCGGCAGGGCCTGGGCCCGGTGGCCCGGCGCAGGCAGTACTCCGCCTGGCCGTGGGAATGGGCGTAGTCCTCCAGCCGCTCCACCTGGGCCCCGACGCCGCCGAGCACGCGGCTCCCGGTCCACTTCACCAGGGACGCGGCCAGCTCCCGGAGCCAGTCCTGGGTCACCGCGGAGGGATCTCCGGGACCGAAGGCCTTGAGGCAGATCAGGCGTCCGCCCAGGATCACGGCCGCGTCCCGCCCGTCCACAAGCCCGGCCCCATTCAGGTGCTGCAGGACCGCCTCGGCCGAGCGCTCCTGGATGAGTTCCGAACTGCCGTAGCGCTCGACAAAGCCCGAGAGCAGCCCCGAAATGTCGGCCACGGCCACGCAGCGCGGCAGGTCCAGGTCGAAGCCCAGGGGCTTGGCCGCCCGGCGCAGGCGGCCGAGGTTCTCGCCCACGTTCCGGCCGAGCAGCAGCTCCACCAGCGACTCGGTGTTCTTCATCCGCTGCAGGGCCAGGTTTTGCAGAAGCTCCCGCTCCAGAAAGAGCTCGGTGATCATCTTGATCAGCCGGGCCGTGCCGCGCACCTCCTCGGGGTCGCCGGTCACGCCGATGACCCCGATGACCCGGTCGTCCAGCACCAGGGGCAGGTTCACGCCCGGCCGCGAGCCGGGATAGAGCCCGGTCTGGTCCTCGTGGATCTCCACGCCCCGGCCCAGGGCGACCACGTCCCGGGCGCCCTTGTGAAACGTGCCGCGCCGCTGCACCTGGGCCGTGCCGATGATGATGCCCTCGCGGTTCATGATGTTCACGTTGCGGTGGATGAGCCCCTGGGCCGTGTCCACGATGCGCTGGGCCAGTTCGTCCGGGATGAGCATGCCGCCTCCATGATGCTTTGTGCGAATGCACAAAAAAGAGTCCTCTCCGCCTACCCGGTTTTGTCGATCTTTCCAATTGAAATTGTCACGTGATTTTGAAATTGGAGAGCATCAGCCTTCCCTTTTCCGCATCGCCCGGATCATTTCCCGCCAGGACGGCTTTGGTGAATTGCATAAAGAGTCCTGACGCGGGAGGGGATCGGACGAAGAAACGGGGAGGCGCGGAGCGAGGGAGTTTTCATTTCACTCATCGTAACCCAGAGGGGGTACGGAATGGTATCGGGTTCGCTTGCCCTGGTCTTCCTGCTCGTGGCCGTGGCGCTCATCATCCTGGCCACGGGACGCTGGAAGGTCAACGCCTTCGTGGTTCTCATCGGTGTGGCCTTCCTCTACGGCCTGGCCATCGGCATGCCCGCCCTGGACGTGGTCAAGGCCGTGCGCGACGGCTTCGGCGGCACGCTGGCCAGCATCGGCATCGTGATCATCGCCGGAACGATCATGGGCTACATCCTGGAAAAGACCGGCGCGGCCCTGGTCATGACCCGGGCCATCCTCGGCCTGGTGGGCCGCAACCGCGCGCCCCTGGCCATGAACATGGCCGGATACGTGGTCTCCATCCCGGTCTTCTGCGACTCGGGCTACGTGATCATGAGCCCGCTGAACAAGGCCCTCTCGGCCGAGAGCGGCACCTCCATGTCGATCATGGGCGTGGCCCTGGCCACCGGCCTCTACGCCACCCACACCATGGTCCCGCCCACCCCCGGCCCGCTGGCCGCCGCGGGCACCCTGAACGCCGACGTGGGCATGGTCATCCTCTACGGCCTCATCGTCTCCCTGCCCGCCTCCCTGGTGGGCTTGGCCTGGGCCAAGTTCGCGGGCCGCAAGTACGTCATCTCCGCCGGAGTCGAGGAGACCTACTCCGACCTGATCAAGAACCACGAACGGCTGCCCGGAACCTTCCTGAGCTTCCTGCCGCTGCTCCTGCCCATCGTGCTCATCCTGCTCAAGTCCCTGGCCGGATTCCCGTCCAAGCCCTTCGGCTCCGGCGCCCTGGCCGCCGCGCTGAACTTCTTCGGCGACCCGGTGACGGCCCTCATGCTCGGCGTGCTGGCCAGCCTGCTGCTCGTCCCGGGCAAGAACCTGGGCACGGCCGTGGACAAGTGGATGGGCCAGGGCATCAAGGACGCGGCCATCATCCTGGCCATCACCGCCGCCGGCGGCTCCTTCGGCAAGGTCCTGGCGGCCTCGCCCATGAAGGTCTTCATCGCCGACAACATGGCCGGGATGAACCTGGGCATCCTCCTGCCCTTCCTCATCTCGGCGGCCCTGAAGACCGCCCAGGGCTCGTCCACCGTGGCGATCATCACCACCTCGGCCATCATGGCCCCGCTCATGACCGCCCTGGGCCTGAACCCGGCCCTGACCGCCGTGACCATCGGCGCGGGCTCCATGGTGGTGTCCCACGCCAACGACTCCTACTTCTGGGTCGTGTCCCAGTTCGCCAACATCCCGGTGGACGTGGCCTACAAGATCTACACCTCGGCCACGGCCGTGGTGGGCGGGGCCGCCTTCCTGGGCTGCCTGATCCTGTCCCTGTTCGTCTGAGGAAAACCCCGGGCGGCCCGTCGGCGGACGGGCCGCCCGGCATCTAAGGATACGACGATGCGCTCCCTTTTCCTGGCCATCCGCCAGCGCCTGGGCCTGAACGCCTACATGACCGGGGACTATCCCCGCGCCGAGCGCCATTTCCAGGCCATCGCCCGGGCCGAGGGCGAGAGCCAGCGCGCCCTGCGCAACCTGGGCCTGGTGCGCATGGCCCTGGGCGACCACGCCGAGGCCGAGCGCCTCTTCGCCCGCGAACTGGAGCTGTACGGGGTCACGCCTTCGCGGCTCCAGGCCCTGGCCGACGCGGCCTATCTTTCCGGCGACCGCGAAAAGGCCCTGCGCCGCGTCGCGGACGCGCTCGCGCATCCCGACTGCCCCAACCGCGCCCTGCTCGAACTGCGCCGCCGCGTCTGCGTCGATGCCGGGGCCTACGGCCGGGCCATGCGGGGACAGACATTTCTTCAGGAAGGCGCCGAACTGCTGAAGGCCGGCGACGCCCAGGCCGCCCTGGCCGCCTTCCAGCGCGCCGCCCAGGCCGATCCGGGCAATTTCGTGGCCCTGAACAACATCGGCGGCATCCAGCTGAATCACCTGAACGATCCCAAGGCCGCCGCGCGGACCTTCGAACAGGCCCTGGCCCTTGTGGATCTGCCCATGCTGCGCCAGAATCTGGCCCGGGCCCGCGAGGCCCTGGCCACGGGCGCGACGCGCCCCAAATGACATTCCCAGTCCAAGGAGACCGGTCCATGCCCGAAGTGTCCCCCCGCGACCAGCTGCGCCAGATATTCTCCGCCGCGCTCCAGCGCATCGACCCCTACCGCATGCTGCTCGACCACGTGCGCGTGGAGGACGGACGGCTTCTGGTGGAGATGGAGAACGAGCGCCATGAGGTCGACCTCTCGGCCTTCCGGCGCATCCTGGTCCTGGGCGCGGGCAAGGCCTCGGCCCGCATGGGCCGGGCCATCGAGGAGATCCTCGGCGACCGGGTTTCCGGCGGCTGCATCGTGACCAAGTACGGCCACGCCGAACCCCTGGAGCGCATCGAGGTGCTGGAAGCCGGGCATCCCGTGCCCGACGAGAACGGCGTGCGCGCGGCCCGCAAGATCGCCGATCTGGCCGACCAGGCCGAGGCCGACACGCTGGTGGTCACGCTCATCTCCGGCGGCGGCTCCGCGCTCCTGCCCTCCCCCCTGGAAATCGAGACGGACGGGGAACGCATCGCCCTGACCCTGGCGGACAAGCAGCAGGCCACCCGCGAACTCCTGGCCTGCGGCGCGGACATCGGCGAGATCAACTGCCTGCGCAAGCACCTCTCCGGACTCAAGGGCGGCCGCCTGCTCCAACGCCTGTCCCCGGCGCGGAGCTGCAACTTCATCCTCTCCGACGTGGTCGGCGACCACCTGGACACCATCGCCTCGGGCATCACGGCCCACGACCGCTCCACCTTCGCCCAGGCCGCGGCGGTCATCGACAAGTACGGCCTGGACGCGCGCGTCTCGCCCAAGATCATGCACGTCCTGCGCCTGGGACTGGCCGGACGCATCCCGGACACGGTGAAGCCCGGCGACCCGGCCCTGGACCTGGCCCGGAACATCCTCATCGGCACGAACCACGCGGCCATGCTGGCGGCCTGCGAAACCGCCGCCTCCCTGGGCTACAACGTGGCTCCCCTGACCTGCATGCTCACCGGCGAGGCCCGCGAGGCCGCCAAGTTCCTCTCCGGCATCGCCCAAGACGTGCGCCGCCGGGAGATGCTCGTGAAACGCCCGGCCTGCGTCATCCTGGGCGGCGAGACCGTGGTCACGCTCTTCGGCGAGGGCAAGGGCGGCCGGAACCAGGAAATGGCCCTGGCCTTCCTGGCCCAGATGGACCTGGATGAGGAGCGCGGACGGGGCATCCACTTCCTCTCGGCCTCCACCGACGGCAGCGACGGCCCCACGGACGCGGCCGGGGCCTTCGCCTCCACCGATCTCCTGGAGCGGGCCAAGAGCGCCGGGCTGTCCATCGCCGACTCCCTGCGCAACAACGATTCCTATCACTTCTTCGAGCGCATCGACGGACTGTTCAAGACCGGGCCGACCATGACCAACGTCTGCGACCTGCACATCCTGCTCGTGCCCTGACGGGGAATGGAGCGTGATTTTCACGCTCCACCTGCTGCATCCGCCGCCCGGGTGATGTATGATGGCCTCGAAGTCCTCTCTCCGCTCGGACGTGCCGCGGGGAGACTCTTCCGCGCCGTTCAACCAGCAGGAGGAACATCATGCGCCCCGACTCCCTCGACTGCCTCCGCCTGTTCGCCCAGTATGGTCCGGGCTCCGGCTCGGGCTTCGGCCCCGGAGGGGGCTACCAGATGATGTCGCCCCTCGGCGGGGGGCTGGTCATGCTGCTCGGACTGGCCCTGGTGGTCATCCTCGCGGTCTGGCTGCTGCGCCGTCCCGGAAGCGGCGCGGACGACACGCCCCTGTCCATCCTCAAGACCCGCTACGCCCGAGGGGAGATCAGCCGGGAGGAATTCGAACGGATGAAGAAGGACATCCAGGGCTGAAAAAACGAGAAAGGCCCCGGCCGGGCCGCAACCCGCCGGGGCCTTCGCCAAGGGCATGGGGCAAAAGAGCGCTAGGCCCGGGAAGGAACCTCGGCGGCCCGACGGCCCTTCCACATGGCCCCGAGGATGATCACCGCTCCGGTGGCCAGGGCCAGGCACATGAAGGCGAAGCTCACGCTGCCCATGATCGAGAGGGCGCCCTCGGACACGTTCATGATCCCCAGCTTCACCAGGTACTTGGGCACGGCGATGGCCCGGCTCACGGCCACGATGAGCATGATGACGGCCATGACGGACTTGATCATGTGCTCGCGCACGTAGGTGGTGCCGATGGCGCCGAGCTGCACGCCCATGAGCGATCCGGCCAGGATGATGAGCACGAGGCGGATGTCCACCATGCCGTGCATGGCCCAGTTGACCGTTCCGGCCATGCCCATGATGAAGGCCACCACGAGCTCGGAGGCCGAGGCCACGAGGCTGGACGCGCCGACCACATAGATCATGCCGGGCACGCCGATGAAGCCGCCCACGGCGATGGTGGCGGCCAGCATGCCGGTGGCCAGACCCACGGGAACGGTGAACCACAGGGAGATGCGCAGGCCCGAGGTCTTGAAGGTGATCATGGGCCAGAGCTCGATCTTCTGGAGCCGCAGGGCCAGGGAGCTCGGCTTCTCCTCGCCGCCGCAACGCGCGCACTTCAGGGCGTCGATCATGACGAAGCCGCCCACGACGACGAGCACGGCCACGAAGGACAGGCTGACGTAGAGGTCCGATCCGGCCTGGCCCCAGCGCTCCAGGATGGCGCGCTGGACCTGGATGCCGATCTGCACGCCGACGCCCGCGGACGCGGCCGTGATGAGGCCGAGCTTGATGTCCACCTGGCCGTAGCGGAAGCGCTTGAGGGCTCCCACCAGGGCCTTGGGGAACTTGTGGCACATGTTGCTGGCCACGGCCACGGTGCCGGGCACGCCCAGGCTCATCATGCCCGGGGTGAGCACGAAGGCGCCGCCGGAGCCGATGAAGCCGCTCACCAGGCCGCCGATGAAGCCCACGATGAAGAGAAAGCCCACGGCCTGGAAGTTCAACTCAATGAACTTGCTGGTATCGAGAAGCAACGTTTCCATGATGTCGATCCTTTCCTGATCCCGATGCTAGGCGTTGAGGGTGGCGCGGGGCTGAGGACGGGTGGCGGGGCGCTGGGTCGCGCGCGGCCGGGCCACGACGCCGAGACAGGACCAGAGGTTCGAGGCGAAGGCCCCGTGGATGTATGAGAACAGGAAAACCGTGGCGATCGGTCCGGCGGCCCAGAACGAGCCCCTGGAGAACAGCGCGGTCAGGGTGTTCGCCTGGCTGAACGCCGCCGCGTACAGGGCCACGGACAGCACTCCGTAGATGATCGTCTTGACGACGGGCTTCTTGCCCTCGGTCAACTGCGCCATGATGCTCTTCCTCCTCGTGGTTGTATGGCCCGTCCGTCCGGGACGGGATGGTTTCCTAATCCACCGTGAACAGGGCCGAGGGCGCCCGGCCTTCCAGCTTGGCCCCCTCCCCTGGATCGCTCAGAATCAGTTCGACCCGGTGCAGGTCGCGGCAGAGGCCGTCGACCTCCCGGGCCGTGTCGCCGAAACGGACCACATGCCCGGCCTCCAGGCCCCGGCCCGTGGCCAGCAGCAGCCAAGGGCGGACCTCCTCGCCGGAGCGGCGGACAAAGCCGTCGCGCAGATAGGCGTTCATCTGCGGGGTGGACGCGGCGGCCCCGGGGTCGCCGACGCTTAGAAAGACGAGGCCGTATTCCAGCCGCTGGGCCAGGCCCAGGGCGTACTCCGCCAGGCGGGGGGAAAAGGAGTGGCCGCGGCCCACGACCAGGATGCGCTTGCGGCCGGAACCGCCCCGCCGGAGGACTCCGCCGGCCAGGGCCTGCTCGCCGGCCTCGGCCAGGGCCAGGGCCTCGGCGTAGTCCGCGAAGCGGTCGCGGCGTCCGGGACCCTTGCGGATCCGGATGCCGCTGGGCCGGGACAACCCGGCCCAGATGCGCCTGGCGATGTCTCGGGGCATGTCTTACTCCGCCCTCAGCACGACGCGGGGACGCTTGTCCTTGCGCGTGCCGTTCAGGCGGCGTTCCTGCCGCTCCTCGTCGGCCTTGGCCTGGCGCACGGCCTCTTCCTGCTCGTCGCGCTCGGCGAAGGCCACCGCCACGTAGACGCTCTCCATTTTTTCACGGATGGCCGCCATATCGGATTCTCCCGGTTTGATTGTTGCAAGCGATCTGGCCATACCAATTCGCGTGCCAGAGTTGTTTATTCACACAAGATATTGAATTTATGTGTTTTTTTGATTCGTCGCGACAACGGAAAATCCACGGAGTGTTGCAAAAACGAACGACAAGGAATATGATTTACTCTATCATATTGATATTTTAAATTTTAATTAAAAGAACAACAGCGTTCGATCCTGCAACAGCAGTTCGATTCCGCAACACCGTTCAGGAGAGGGGTCGATGATCTTCTTCCGAAAAAACGAGGAACAGCGTCCCGAGGAAGTCGAGGGTCTGGACGGGCTCAAGGCCCGGGCCACGGCCGCCGACCTGCCCGAGGCCGCGCGCCGCGCGGTGGACGCCGAGCTGGAACGGCTGGCCAAGACCGACCCGGCCGTGGCCGAGTACGCCGTGGGCTCCAATTATGTGGATTACCTGTTGGCCCTGCCCTGGAACCTCACGACCCAGGACAATCTGGACCTGAAGCGGGCCGAGGCCGTGCTCGACGGCAGCCACGCCGGGCTCGGCCAGGTCAAGGACCGCGTCCTGGAATACCTGGCCCAGCGCACCATGATCGCCCGCCGCCCGGCCTCCATCCTGGTGGTGGACGACGAGCCCATCGCCCGCTCCAACCTCCGCCACATCCTCGGCCGCGAGGGCTATCAGGTGGAGGTGGCGGCCAACGGCGAGGAGGCCCTGGAGAAGGTCCGGCGCTGGGAGTTCGACTGCATCGTCACGGACCTCAAGATGGACCGCATGGACGGCATGACCCTCCTGGCCGAGGCACGCAAGGTCGCGCCCAACACCAAGATCATGATCGTCACCGGCTACGCCACCGTGGACACGGCGGTCCAGGCCATGAAGACCGGCGCGGTGCACTATCTCTCCAAGCCCATCGAGCTGGACGAGCTGCGCCGGGCGGTCAAGGACATCCTCAAGGACGCCGCGCGGCACTACGGCTCGCGTTCGCCCATCCTCTGCTTCGTGGGCCCGCCCGGCGTGGGCAAGACCTCGGTGGGCATGGCCGTGGCCGAGGCCCTGGGCCGCAAGTTCTGCCGCCTGTCCCTGGCCGAGCTGCGCGACGAGGCCGAGCTGCGCGGACACCGCCGGACCTACGTGGGGGCCCTGCCCGGCCGCATCATCCAGGCCATCCGCTCCGTGGGCGTGAAGAACCCGGTGTTCATGCTCGACGAAATGGACAAGATCGCCCAGGACGCCAAGGGCGACCCGGCCTCGGCCCTGCTGGAGATCCTCGACCCGGAGCAGAACGGCCGCTTCCTGGACCGCTACCTGGACGTGCCCTTCGACCTCTCCTCGGTGCTCTTCATCGCCACGGCCAACGGCACGGCCCGCCTGGCCGGGCCGGTGCTGGACCGCATGGAGGTGGTCTCCTTCTCGGGCTACTCCGAGGCCGAGAAGCTCCAGATCGCGGAGCGCTTCCTCGTGCCCCGGCAGCTGCGCGAGCACGGCCTGACCCAGCCCTTTCCCGCGTTCACCGCCGGGGCCTTGTCCCTGATCATCCGCGAACACACCAACGAGGCCGGGGTGCGCGGCCTGGACCGCGAGATCGGCCGGGTCTGCCGCAAGCTGGCCCGGTCCTGCCTGGAACAGGGCAAGCCCGGCTTCGAGGGCGAGATCAGCCCGGAGCTGGCGGCCTCCCTGCTGGGACCGGCGCGTTTCAGCCACGAGGCGGCCGCCGCCGCGCCGCGCGTGGGCGCGGCCACGGGCCTGGTCTGGTCCGACGCGGGCGGCGAGCTCATCTCGGTGGAGGCCTCGCGCATGCCGGGCGCGGGCCAGCTCCTGCTCACCGGCTCCCTGGGCGAGGTGCTCAAGGAGTCGGCCCAGATCGCCCTGAGCCACATCCGGGGCCGGGCCTCGGAACTGGGCGTGGACCCCGGCTTCTTCTCCGGCCAGGACATCCACATCCACATCCCGGCCGGGGCCGTGACCAAGGACGGCCCCTCCGCGGGCCTGACCATCGCCGTGGCCCTGATCTCCCTGCTCACCGGCCGGGCGGCCCACGCCGACGTGGCCCTGTCCGGCGAGATTTCGCTCTCCGGCCGCGTCCTGCGCGTGGCCGGGGTGCGCGAAAAGCTCCTGGCCGCCGTGCGCGGCGGGGTGCGGCAGGTGATCCTGCCCGCCGAGAACGCCGCCGATGTGGAGCTGCTGCGCCGGAGCACCCCGGGGCTGCCCGAAATCCTCCTCGCCAGGGACATCGGCGAGGCCCTGTCCTCGGCATTGGAACAAGGAGCGTCCGCATGAGCCTGCCCCGCGGCCGTTTCGCCCTGACCATCCGCCAGAAGGTCCTCCTCGGCATCATCGTGGGCCTGTTGACCCTGGGCCTGCTGGGCGCGCTGTCCTACCACCACCTCGCGCAGATCGACGAGGCCCTGCGCCTGGCCGAGGTGGTGGACGACCTGGCCAACGACATCCTGGAGGTCCGGCGTTACGAGAAGAACTACCTGCTCTACGCCCAGGAGGAGGACCGCCGCGAGAGCCTGCGCTACGCCGACCTGGGGCTCGAACGCATCCGGCGCATCGCCTCGGCCGAGGCCGAGACCCCCCTGCCCGGCGTCATGGGCTTCGCCAACCTGCGCGCCCTCCTGGTCCGCTACAAGGAGGGCGTGCTCCGGCTGGCCGCCACCGGCGAGGACAAGGTCCACGCCGAGGCCGCGCGCAACGACCTGCGCGAACTGGGCAAGACGCTGGTGGAGACCTCCCAGCGCTTCGTGGCCACCCAGCGGGCCAAGATCCTGGACATCGTCAACAGCCTGAAGCGCCAGCTCCTGCTCTCCATCTTCGCGGCCCTGGGCCTGGGCCTGGCCTTCGTCTGGTTCGTGGGCCGGGGCATCATCCAGGCCCTGCAGCTCATCGGCCGCTCCACGGGCCGCATCGCCCGGGGCGACTTCAGCCCCCTGCCCGTGCCCGCCACCCGGGACGAGACCCGCAACGTGGCCGAGGCCTTCAACCGCATGATCGTGGAGCTGGAGAAACGCCAGAACCAGCTCGTGCAGGAGAAGAAGCTGGCCTCCCTGGGCGTGCTCACATCGGGGATCGCCCACCAGTTGAACAACCCCCTGAACAACATCTCCACCTCCTGCCAGATCCTGCGCGAGGAGGGCGTCATCCGCGAGGACGAGTTCACCCGGGAGCTGCTGGACAACATCTACCACGAGGTCCTGCGCTCGCGCGACATCGTCAAGGGCCTGCTGGAGTTCTCACGGGTCACGGACTTCTCGCTCAAGCCGGTGTCCCTGGACGCCGTGGTGGAGCGCTCCATGCGCCTGGTGGCCAGCCAACTGCCCTCCGGGCTGGAGATCAGCCGCGACATCCCCCCCGAACTCATGGCGCCCATGGACGCCCAGCGCATGCAGGAGGTCTTCCTGAACCTGTTCATCAACGCCACGCAGGCCATCCCCGACCTGCCCGGCCGGATCACGGTCCAGGCCGAGGCCGACGCGGCCGCCAACCAGGCCGTGATCCGCGTGACCGACACGGGCACGGGCATCGCGCCCGAGAACCTGGGCCGCATCTTCGACCCCTTCTACACCCTCAAGGAGGTGGGCAAGGGCACGGGCCTGGGCCTGTCCATCGTCTTCGGGATCATCAAGAAGCACGGCGGAACCATCGTGGCCGAGAACCGCCAGGACGGCCGGCGGGGCGCGGTCTTCACCATCCGGCTGCCGCTGGAGCGGCCCGAGCGGGAGGAGGCCCGATGAGCGACATTCCCGCCCTGGTCCTGGTGGTGGACGACGAGCCCATAGCCCGCAAGAACCTGGCCCACGTGCTCGGCCGCATGGGCTGCCAGGTGAGCCAGGCCGCCGACGGCCGCCAGGCCCTGGCCGAGTTGGAGAAGAACGAATTCGACCTGGTGCTCACGGACCTCATGATGGAGGGGGTGGACGGCCTGGCCGTGCTCCAGCGGACCAAGGAGCTCTGGCCGGACACCGAGGTCCTGATGATCACCGGCTATCCCACCGTGGAGACGGCCGTGGAGGCCATGCGCCAGGGGGCCTATCACTACCTGGCCAAGCCCTACCAGCTGGAAGAGGCCCGCCTGCTGTCCCAGAAGGCCCTGGAGAAGCGCCGCCTGCGCCTGGAGGTCCGGGAGCTGCGCGAACGCATGCGCGAACGCTCCGAGCCCCTGCCGATCATCGGCGACTCCCCGCCCGTGCGGCGGCTCAAGCAGACCATCGCCCAGGTGGCGCCCACGGACTCCACCGTGCTCATCCTGGGCGAGACCGGCACGGGCAAGGAGCTGGTGGCCCGCACCCTGCACCTCCTGAGCCGCCGCGCCGAGGCCCGCTTCCTGGCCATCAACTGCGGAGCCTTCAACGAGGACCTCCTGGAGAACGAGCTCTTCGGCCACGAGGCCGGGGCCTTCTCGGGAGCCCAGCGGATGAAGAAGGGCCTGTTCGAGTCCGCGCCCGGCGGCACCCTCTTCCTGGACGAGATGGGCGAGATGTCCATGCCCATGCAGGTCAAGCTCCTGCGCGCCATCCAGGAGCGGGTCATCCGCCGCGTGGGCGGCACCGAGGACGTGCCCGTGGACGTACGCCTCGTGGCCGCCACCAACCGCGACCTCAAGCGCGAGGTCGAGGCCGGGCGCTTCCGCCAGGATCTCTATTACCGGCTGAACGTGATCACCCTGCGCGTGCCGCCGCTGTCCGAACGCCCGGAGGACATCCCCCTGCTCTGCCAGTTCTTCCTGGCCAAGGCCGCGCGCATGCTGGACAAGTTCCAGCCGAGCCTGGACCCGGAGGTGCCGGAAATCCTCTCACGCTACGCCTTTCCCGGAAACGTCCGGGAGCTGGAGAACATCATGGAGCGGGCCGTGGTCCTGGCCGAGGATGGCGTGGTGTCGCCCCGGCACCTGCCCGAGGACCTGCGCGAGACGGCCGTGCACGTGGCCCGGCCCGGCTTCTCCGAGCCCGTGACCCTGGAGGAGAACGAGAAGCGCTACATCGTCTGGGTCCTGGAGCAGGCCGGGGGCAACCGCACCCAGGCGGCCCGCATCCTGGGCATCGACCGCGCCTCGCTCTGGCGCAAGATCAAGAAGTTCGAACTGGAATAGGGTCCGCTCCGGCGACGGAAAAGGGGCGCGGCATATGCCCGGCCAAGAGCGTGCCTGCCCGCGGTCGGATTTCGCCTTGATCAACCTGTCCGAATTGACATAAGAAAAAGCACAAGATTCCAAAGCGGCGCACCATGAAGGAGAACACCCCCACCATCCGACTGCACCTCTGGCTGGACACCGAGGGCGGCGTCTTCTTCGGCTCCGGCCGGGCCCAGCTCCTGGAGGAGATCGACCGCCACGGCTCGCTCAAGGCCGCGGCCGCGGCCATGGGCATCTCCTACCGGGCGGCCTGGGGCAAGCTGAAGCAGAGCGAGGCGGTCCTCGGCGTGCGCCTGGTCCAGGTGCGCGGCAGCAACAAGGCGGGCTACGAACTCACCGAGGACGGCCGGATGCTCAAGGACCTCTTCCGCCGCTGGTTCGACGCCGTGGAGCAGGCCGCCCTGGAAAAGGCCCGGGATATCTTCCCCTGGCCCGCCAGGACCTACCGGGACTCCTCCTCGGACTGACCGCCGTCCTTTTCCCGCGCCCCGGGGCCCGGCGCACGGGTTCCGCTCCGAAAATTCCTCTGCTATACACCTCCGACCCGTTGAGCGAGGAGGCGCGAGTGCAGGCCACGGAATACCCGACCCTGAGACAGGTTCTCGAACGCAGCGTGGAGCTCCACGCGGACAGGCCCGCCCTGTCCGTGGTGGATGGTCCGGTCATGACCTACGCCGAGCTGGGCGAGCGGGTCCGCGAGACGGCCGATCTGCTCGACGAGCACGGCGTCGGCCCAGGAGACCGCGTGGCCCTGCTGTCCGAGAACATGCCCAACTGGGGCGTGGCCTACTTCGCCATCGCCCGGATCGGCGCCGTGGCCGTGCCCATCCTGCCGGACTTCCACCAGAGCGCGGTGCACCACATCCTGCGCCACGCCGAGTGCTCGGCGGTCTTCGTCTCGAAACGGCTGGCCTGCAAACTGGACGACGGAGAATTCGAGGGGCTGCGGGTCCGGGTGCTCGTGGACGACCTCTCGCTCATCGGCGATCCCGGACGCGAGCCGCTGAAGGGCCTGGTCAAGCGCGCGGCCAAGGAACTCGGCAGGATCAAGGAGGCCGCCCGTCAGCACCGGGCCGAACGGGCGGACAAGGAGCCTCCCGCCGAACCGTCCGAGGCCGCACCAGGGCATTCCAAGGACGCCTTCCGCAAGGTGCTCGACGCCGGGCGCAAGGAGTTCGACAAGATCAAGGGAGCCGCGCTGCGGGCGGCCAACCGCGCCCTGGAGCCGGACGCCGGGGATTCCCCGGCCGACGAACTGGCGGCGATCATCTACACCTCGGGCACCACGGGCAACTCCAAGGGCGTCATGCTCACGCACCGGAACATCGTGTCCAACGCCCTGGGCTCCGCCGAACTGGCGGGGATCACCGATCAGGACCGCATGCTCTCCATCCTGCCCCTGTCGCACACCTTCGAGTGCACCCTGGGGCTGGTCCTGCCCATCTCGCGCGGCGCGTCGGTGAGCTACCTGGCCAAGCCGCCGACCCCGGCCGTCCTGCTCCCGGCGTTGCAGAAGATCCGCCCCACCTTCCTGCTCTGCGTGCCGCTGGTGATCGAGAAAATCTACCGCAACCGCATCCTCCCGGCCCTGACGAAGAACGCGGCCCTGCGCGGTCTGCTCAAGGTGGGCTTCACCCGGCGCAAGCTCTTCCAGGCCGCCGGACAGAAACTGTTCGAAACCTTCGGCGGGGCCCTGCGCTGCATATGCATCGGCGGCGCGGCCCTGGCTCCCGAGGTTGAGGCCTTCCTGCGCGACGCCCGCTTCCTCTACAGCGTCGGCTACGGCCTCACGGAATGCTCTCCCCTGGTCTCGGGCGTCATGCCCGACAGGGCCCGCTACCGCCACTGCGGCACGGCCCTGCCCGGCGTGGAGATCCGCATCGACGCGCCAAGGCCGGGCGAGGTCGGCGAAATCCTCGTGCGCGGCCCCAACGTCATGCGCGGCTACTACAAGGCCCCGGCCCTCACCGAGGAGACCTTCACCTCCGACGGCTGGCTGCGCACCGGCGACCTGGGCCTGCTGGACCAGGACGGCTATCTCTCCATCCGGGGACGGCTCAAGAACGTCATCCTCGGCCCCAGCGGCGAGAACATCTACCCCGAGGAGATCGAGAGCACGCTCTGCCAGTGGCCCTATGTTCTGGAATCCCTTGTCTTCTCCCAGGGCGACCGGCTCCTGGCTCGGGTGCACCTGGACTACGACCACCTGGACGCCCGCTTCGGGGTGCGGGGCCTCACCGAATCCGAGGCCCGCGAGCGCATCGGGGAACTGTTGGAAGAGTTGCGCCGGGGCGTGAACGAGAAGGTCTCGTCCTTCTGCCGCCTGCACCGGATCATCGAGCAGCCGGAGCCCTTCGAGAAGACCCCGACCCAGAAGATCAAGCGCTACCTGTACGTGGACGGCCCGAGCCGTTGAAGCGGCCGCTCTTCCGCACCCAGGCCTCGGCCTCGGCCTCCGGCACGGGGCGCGAGAACAGGTAGCCCTGGCCGTATTCGCAGCCGAGATCAGCCAGGATGTCGCGTTGCGTCTCGCTCTCGATGCCCTCCGCCACCACGGAGAGCCCCAGGTTGTGGGCCAGGCCGATGATGGTCCGCACGATCTCCAGGTTCTCCGGCGACGACTCCATGACCCGCACGAAGGACAGATCGATCTTCAGGTCGTCCAGGGGGAACTTCTGCAGGTAGCCCAGCGAGGAATAGCCGGTCCCGAAGTCGTCGATGCTGAAGCGGATGCCGTCCTGGCGCAGCCGGTGCAGCTTCTGCACCGAGTTGCGCGGGTTGTCCATGATCGCCGTCTCGGTGATCTCCAGCTTGAGGCTCTCGGGCGTGAGCCCCGAGCAGTTCACGGCCCGCAGCACGTCCTCGGCCAGGCCGGGCTTGGCGAACTGACGCGCCGAGACGTTCACCGCCAGGCTCAGCTCCCCGGCACGGCCACCGGCTTTCTGCCAGCCCCGCATGACCCCGCAGGCCTGGTCCAGGACCCACTGCCCCAGGTCGATGATCATGCCGGTCTCCTCGGCCACGGGAATGAAATCCGCCGGCGACACCGGCCCGCGCCGGGGATGGGTCCAGCGCAGCAGGGTCTCGAAGCCGCCCAGGCGGCCGTCGCGCAGGGACACGATGGGCTGGAAGGCGAGATGGAACTCGCCGCGCCGCATGGCCCGCCGCAGATCGTTCTCCAGCCGCAGCGCGGCCACGGCCTGCTCCAGCATGCGTTCGTTGAAGACGTGGAAGCGGTTCTTGCCCCCCTCCTTGGCCTTGTACATGGCGATGTTGGCGTGGCGGATGAGCTCCTCCGCGCCGACGCCGTCGCTGTCGGCCAGGGCCAGTCCCAGGCTGGCCGAGGTGGTGATCTCATGGCCGTCGATGAGGAAGGGCTTGCGCATGGCGTCGCGCACCCGCTTGGCCACCTGGATGGCTTCCCGAGGCGATTCAAGGTCCTCAAGCAGGAGGATGAACTCGTCCCCGCCGAAGCGGGCCACCAGATCCATGCCGCGCACGCAGCCCAGGATGCGGCGTCCCACCTCCACCAGCAGGAGGTCGCCCCGGGCGTGGCCCAGGCTGTCGTTGATGATCTTGAACCGGTCCAGGTCCAGGAATACGAGGCCCGCCACGCGTCCCCGGCCGCGCTTGAGCCGCTCCAGGGCCAGGCCCGCGCGGTCCAGGAGCAGGGTCCGGTTGGCCAGGCCCGTGAGCGGGTCGTGCAGGGCCAGGTGCCGCAATTGCAGCTCGGCCTCCTTGCGGGCCGTGATGTCGCGCATGGACAGCCGCCACCCCAGGCTCGCCCCCTTCTCCGGTCCCGGAACCTCGCGGCGGACCACGTTGAGCCAGCGCTGTTCGCCGTCGCTGTTCCTGATGCGGAAGTCCAGGGTCTCGGCCCGGGAATCACCCAGGAAGCGCCGCACCGTGTCGCGGTCCTCGGCGGCCACGATGCCGTGCAGGAACTCGGGGTCGTCCTGGAACGCCTGGGGCGGATACCCGGAAATCCTCTCGCAGGAGGGGCTCACGTAGAGCGCCCGGCCGTCGGCGCCGATCCAGGATTCCCAGTCGTGGTTGTAGTCCGCCACGGTCCGGTAGCGCAGCTCGGACTCCTCCAGGGCGACCTTGGAGGCCTTCAACTCCTCCACGTTGCGCAGCAGCTTGCGGGAGGCGTCCTCCAGCGCCCGCCGCTGACGGTGAAGCTCCACGAAGACCCGCACCTTGCCGCAGAGCACCTCGGCCTCCACGGGCTTGAACAGGTAGTCCACCGCGCCCAGCTCGTAACCCCGGAAGACATGCTGCTGCTCCTTGTTGATGGCCGTGACGAAGATGATCGGAATGTGCCGGGTGGCGGGATCGTCGCGCAGGGCCTCGGCCACCTGGAAACCGTCCATGCCGGGCATCATGACGTCCAGGAGGATCAGGGCCAGATCCTTGCTCTTGGCAATGGCCAGGGCCTCCGGCCCGGACTGGGCCGAAAGGAACTCCAGGCCGAAGGGCTTGAGCATGCCCTGCAGCAGGCGCAGGTTCATGCGTTCGTCATCCACCGCCAGGATGGGAGTCTTGTCGTTCGCCATGACCGCCTCGCCGTAACGGGAGGAAGAGTGTTTTCCAACCCATCGTTACACGATTTCAATCTATCGGGAAATGATTTTCGAAAAACTTGTCCTTCTTCGCCTCGACGCATATCCGCAGGAAACCGGAACGGCGGACGGCCCGGCTTCCGGCCGGTCACGAACGCGCGCATTCTTGACTTCCGGTGCGCCTTGTTCCAATCTATCGCGCTCCATGCCCGGCCCGTCCGGGCCATTCCCTCGCCACGGAGGCATGACTCGCCATGAGCGATTACAAAGCGACCCTTCGCCTTCCCCAGACCGCCTTTCCCATGAAGGCCAACCTCAAACAGCGCGAGCCCGAGATGCTCAAACGCTGGGAGGAGCTGGACGCCTACGGCCTCATGCTGGCCGCCAACGAAGGCCGCCCGGAATACGTGCTCCACGACGGTCCGCCCTACGCCAACGGCAACATCCACATGGGCACGGCCCTGAACAAGATTCTCAAGGACATGGTGGTCAAGTCCCGCAACATGCAGGGATTCCACGCGGGCTACGTGCCCGGCTGGGACTGCCACGGCCTGCCCATTGAACACAAGGTCGAGCTGGAGCTGAAGAAAAAGAAGAAGGAGCTGCCCGCCGCGGTGATCCGCAAGCTCTGCCGCGAGTACGCCGCCAGGTGGCTCTCGGTGCAGCGCGGAGAGTTCAAGCGCCTGGGCGTGTTCGGCGTCTGGGACCGGCCCTACATGACCATGGACCCGGTCTACGAGGCCGCCACGGCGCGCGAGCTGGGCCGCTTCATGTCCAAGGGCTCGGTCTACCGGGGCAAGAAGCCCGTGCACTGGTGCTGCTCCTGCCACACCGCCCTGGCCGAGGCCGAGGTGGAGTACGCGGACCACACCTCGCCCTCGGTCTTCGTGCGCTTCCCGCTCACCGACCCAAAAATCCGTGAAATCCTGCCCGAGGCCGACCCGGCCCGGACCTACGCCGCCATCTGGACCACCACGCCCTGGACCCTGCCGTCGAACATGGCCGTCGCCGTGCACCCGGAATACGACTACGCCTTCGTCAAGGTCGGCGGCGACGTCTACGTCCTGGCCTCGCGCCTCGTGCCGGTCTGCGCCGAGGCCTTCGGCTGGACCGAACGCACGGTCCTGGCCGAGGTTCCGGGCAACCGCCTGGACGGCCTGGTCGCCCGACACCCCTTCTATGACCGGCCCTCGCCCGTGGTCACGGCCGACTACGTGACCCTGGATTCGGGCACGGGCCTCGTGCACACCGCCCCGGGCCACGGCCGCGAGGACTACGAGACCGGCATGCGCCGGGGCCTGGAGGTGCTCTCGCCCCTGGACGACGGCGGCCGTTTCCTGCCCACGGTGGAGTTCTTCGCCGGGTTGCAGGTCATGGAGGCCAACCCCAAGGTCATCGAAAAGCTCAAGGAGAACGGCCACCTCCTGCTCCAGGAGAACATCCGCCACTCCTACCCGCACTGCTGGCGCTGCAAGGAGCCGGTCATCTTCCGGGCCACGACCCAGTGGTTCATCTCCATGCAGGCCAACGACCTCCGGGCCAAGGCCCTGGAGGCCATCCACGATCAGGTGCGCTGGGTTCCCGCCTGGGGCGAGGAGCGCATCTCGAACATGATCGAATTCCGGCCCGACTGGTGCATCTCCCGCCAGCGCAACTGGGGCGTGCCGATCATGGCCCTGATCTGCGAGGACTGCGACGAGGCCTGGTTCGGCCCGGAGTGGATCGACAAGGTGGTGGCCCATTTCCAGGCCCACGCCACGGGCTGCGACTGGTGGTTCGAGACCCCGGACTCCGAGGTCGTGCCCCAGGACCTGAAGTGCCCCAAGTGCGGCGGCTCCCATTGGCGTCGCGAGACCGACATCCTGGACGTCTGGTTCGACTCCGGCACGAGCTTCGCGGCCGTGCTGGAGACCCGGGACGACACATCCTTCCCGGCCGACCTCTACCTGGAGGGCTCGGACCAGCACCGCGGCTGGTTCCACAGCTCGCTGCTGGCCTCCGTGGGCACGCGCGGCGTGCCGCCCTACAAGGCCGTGCTGACCCACGGCTACGTGGTGGACGGCGAGGGCCGCAAGATGTCCAAGTCCATCGGCAACACCATCGCGCCCCAGGAGATCATCGACAAGTACGGCGCGGAAATCCTGCGCCTGTGGACCTCGGCCGTGAACTACCAGGAGGACGTGCGGGTCTCGGACGAAATCCTCTCCCGCCTGGTGGACGCCTACCGCCGCATCCGCAACACCTGCCGCTTCATCCTCGGCAACCTCGCGGACTTCGAGCCCTCCAAGGCCGTGGCCCCGACGGACATGCCCGCCCTGGACCGCTACGCCCTGGACCTCGTGCTCAAGGCCCACCGGACCATGCAGCAGGCCTACGCCGACTACGAATTCCACAAGGTCTACCACACCCTGCACAACCTCTGCGTCACGGACCTCTCGGCCTTCTACCTGGACATCACCAAGGACCGGCTCTACGTGGACGCCCCCGGCGGCCTCGCCCGCCGCTCGGCCCAGACCGTGCTCTGGCAGGCGCTCATGCTCCTGCTGACCGACATGGCCCCGGTCCTCTCCTTCACCGCCGAAGAGGCCTTCCTGGCCCTGCCCGAGGCTCTGCGCCCGGGCGTTTCCTCGGTCTTCGCCCTGCGTCACGAACCCCTGGACCCGAACCTGGGCAAGGAGGAGCGCGAGCGCTGGGAGACGCTGCTGGCGGTCCGCGCCGAGGCCTCCAAGGCCGTGGAGCCGTTGCGCCAGGCGGGCAAGGTCGGCCATTCCCTGAGCACGGCCCTGACCCTGTACGCGCCGGAGATGACCCGCCAGGCCCTGGCCGGATTCTCTCAAGCTGAACTTGAGGAAATCTTCATCGTCTCCAAGGTGGCCCTGGCCGACGACGGGCAGGCCCCGGCCGACGCCTTCGCCTCCGCCGAGGTGGAGGGGCTGCGGGTCTCCGTGGGGAACGCGCCCGGCGGCAAGTGCGAGCGCTGTTGGAAATACTCCGAGAAACTCGGCGCGGACGGCCCGGCCGACGTTTGCCCGCGCTGCGCGGCCGTGCTCAAGGCCATCGGCTGAACATGAAACGCCGCTATCTCGTCGCCCTGGCCCTGACCCTCACGGTCCTGATCCCGGACCTGATCACCAAGGCCGTGGTCCAGGCCAAGCTGGAACTCTGGGAGTCGCGCACCGTGATCCCGGGGTTCCTCGACCTCGTGCACGTGACCAACAAGGGCGCGGCCTTCGGCTTCCTGAACCGGGTGGACATCACTTGGCAGACCGCCTTCCTGGTGGCCGTGACCTTGCTGGCCGTGGGCGTCATGGTCCATCTCCTGCGCCAGGCCTCGGACCAGGAGACCTTCCTGGTCGCCGGGCTGGGGCTCATCCTGGGCGGGGCCCTGGGCAACCTGGTGGACCGTCTGCGCTACGGGGAGGTCGTCGACTTCCTGGACTTCTACGTGGGCGACTGGCACTGGCCCGCGTTCAACGTGGCCGACATCGCCATCACCCTGGGCGCGTTCTGCCTGCTCATCTCCCTGTACCGGAAAAAGCCGCATGCATCCCGTTCTCGTTGACCTGGGCTTCGTGACCATCCACACATACGGGGTGTTCATCGCCCTGGCCTTTCTCGGGGGCGTGGGCTGGACCTGGCTGGAGGCCCGGCGCAAGGGGCTCGAGGCCGGCCGCGTCGTGGACCTGGCCTTCGCGGTGTTCGTGGGCGCGCTGGTGGGCGCGCGGCTGCTCTACGTCCTGCTCTACCTGCCCCACTACCTCGAACATCCCTTGGAAATCCTCATGTTCTGGGAGGGCGGCATGGTCTTTTCCGGCGGGGCCGCGCTGGGCGGCTGGCTGGGCTGGCGCGTGGCCCGCGGACACGGCATGCCCGTGTCGCCCTGGCTGGACGCCGCGGCCCCGGGCCTGGCCCTGGGCGAGGCCATCGGCCGCCTGGGCTGCTTCTCGGCCGGCTGCTGCTACGGCCAGCTCTGCGCCATGCCCTGGGCCGTGACCTTCACCGACCCGCGCTCCCTGGCCGTGCCCCTGAACATGCCCCTGCACCCCACGCAGATCTACCACAGCCTGTCCGGCCTGCTGACCTTCGGCCTGCTCCTGGCCCTGCGCGGCCGCCTGGAACGGCGTCCGGGCAGCCTCATGGGCCTGTTCCTGGTGCTGTTCTCCCTGGCGCGCTTCGCCGTGGAGTTCTTCCGGGCCGACTTCCGGGGCGGACTCGGCCCGTTCAGCGTGACCCAGGCGGTCTACGCCGTCTTCCTCTGCCTGGGCCTGTACCTCATGACCCGCAAACATTCCGTACGGAGTTGAGCCATGTTTCCCCTGCCGAACCTGAGCACCGAACAATGGATCATGATCTTCGGCCCGCTGGGGCTCTTCGTCTGCATCAGCCTGTTCTCCATCTGGGACGCCTTCCGCCGGGAATTCCCGTCCATCCTGGAAAAGATGGCCTGGATCCAGCTTTCCGTGCTGGTTCCCTTTTTGGGCGGAGTGGCGTATTTAATTTTCGGAAGAAAAAGGGGGCAGAAAATTCGATGAAGACCACCATCCGCACCACCGTCGGCCTGGCCGCCCTGGCCGCCCTCATGACCCTGGCCCCGGGCTGCGCCTCGCGCCAGGACGTCCAGACCCTGGACCAGCGCAACCGCCAGACCATGCAGGAAGCCCGCGACCTGTACAAACAGCTCGAGGAGCAGATCGCCGTGGCCCGCGAGGAGGCGCGCAAGAGCAGCGCCCCGATGCAGGCCAAGCAGGCCGACATCTGGGCCGAGGTCGAGTCCCTCAAGACCGAGGTGGCCACCCTCAAGGGCCAGATGGACACCATGAACATGCGCATGGCCCCCCAGGGCGGCGCGGACCTGGCCCAGCTCGACGAGCGGGTCAAGGCCATCGAGCTGGCCCTGGAATCCCAGTTCGCCGTGGACCTCGGCAAGGGCGCCAAGGCCGCCGCCACCGCTCCGGCGGCTCCGGCCCAGGCCCAGCAGGAGCAGGCCGCCCCGGCCCAGAACGCCGAGGCCGCCGCTCCGACCCAGGACCCGGCCGACGCCCTCTACGCCAAGGGGCTCAGCGCCTTCAAGGAACGCAAGTACGACGAGGCCCGCCGCGACTTCGCCGAGTTCGTGACCACGTTCAAGAAGCACTCCCTGGTGCCCAACGCCATCTTCTGGCAGGGTGAATGCTATTACCAGCTGGGCGACTACGCCAAGGCCGTGCTCGCCTACCAGGACGTGATCGACAAGCACAAGGACAGCCCGAAGTACCGCTCGGCCCTGCTCAAACAGGGAATCTCCTTCTACAAGATGGGCAAGGACAAGCCGGGCAAGATCATCCTCCAGGAGCTCATCGACAAGAATCCCGGCACGGCCGAGGCCAACCGGGCCAAGCAGTTCCTGGCCGATCCGAAGAAGAAGTAAGCCGGTTCCGGGCGCCCCGCGCGTCGGCGAGCCGCACATAGAGGAATCATGAGCGCCACCGTCAGCTCCGAAGTCCAGAAGGGCTTCCGCAAGATCGTCTATCTGACCTTCCCCCCGGGGATTTCCAGCCGTCCCGTGGTCTGCAACCTGGCCCGCCTGTTCGACCTCTCCTTCAACATCCTGAAGGCCGAGATCAGCCCCCGCCAGGAAGGCACCATGACGCTGGAGATCAGCGGGCTGGAGACCGACTTCCACAAGGGCGTCAACTACCTCAAGGAGAACAGCGTCCGCATCACTCCGGTGGCCCAGAAGATCTTCCGCGACGAAGACTCCTGCATCCACTGCGGCGTGTGCACGGCCATGTGCCCCACCGGGGCCCTGTCCGTGGACAAGGGCACCCGCAAGGTGCTCTTCGAGGTGGACAAGTGCTCGGCCTGCGGCCTGTGCACCCGGGTCTGCCCGGTGCGGGCCATGGCCGTGGACCTGGACGAGAACGGACGCCAGTAAGGAGAGCCGCATGGAGCAGGAACAGCGCGCCTATTCCCGTGTCGCCGCCCAGCTCAGGGCCCACGGCCGCCGTTGCGATTCGCCGGACGGCCCGCCGCTGTTCCGCACCGCCACGCGCAGGGACGGCTCCACCCTGGCCGCCCGCCTCTCCACCACCTCCATGCCCGAGGGCCTGGTGGACTTCCTGGTGGAGATGGACACCAAGCTGGACCAGATCCTCGCCGGACAGCGCCAGGACCTCATCCGCCAGGATTTCCCCCTGGAGCTGGACGTCCGGGAGATATCCGGCGCGGGCGTGCGGTTCCGCTCCGAGGAGCCCCTGGCCGACGGGCAGATTCTCGAGGTCGTCATCGTGCTCACCCAGTTTCCCCTGCGCCTGGCCTCGGCCATCGGCCGGGTGCGCGGCATCGAGGACGGGCTGCACCGCTTCGAGTTCACCCATATCCGGGAACACGACCTGGAGAGCATCGTGCAGTTCGTGTTCCAGGAACAGCGCGAGGAAATCCGCAACCGCAAGTGGAGTTGAACATCTTTCCGCGATCCGTGCGGAGCGCGGGGAACCGTCCGGGTTCCCCGCTGTGTTTTGAGCCACGCGAGGTGCCCATGCAGTCCAAGGACGACATTCTCAAATCCCTGCTGGAAAAGGTGTCCGAGCAGATGGCCGCGGACCTCAAGCAGACCATCGCGGCCGCCGTGGAGAAAGAGATTTCCCGCAGCCTCTCATCGGCCCTCCTGGAAGGCGAATTCTACCGCCGGGTCAACGAGGACCTGCAGGACAGCCTCAAGGACATCTACCGCGAGATCAAGACCGCCAAGGAAGCCAAGCCCCTGCCCGCCTCCATGCAGGACCCCGACGCCCTGATCAACAAGGCCTCGGACCAACTGGACGCGGTGCTGCGCACCACGGAGAAAGCCGCCGAGGAGATCATCGAGATCGTGGAGAAGCTCCAGGACATGCAGGCCTCCCTGGGCCAGGTCATCCGGGCCTTCGACTCCGGCGGGGTCAAGAAGGAGGATCGCCAGCGGCTGGTCGAGATCAACGAGACCCTGGGGCAGGACCTGATGCGCATCATGACCACCCTCTCCTTCCAGGACCTCACGGGCCAGCGCATCAAGATCATCATCGAGACGATCAAGAAGATCGAGGCCATCGTGCTGGACGTGTACATGTCCACCGGGCTCATGATCCAGGCCCGCGAGCAGCAGCCGGAAAAGGACTTCGACTCCATCGAGGCCGAGGCCAAGGACCGCATGAGCACCCTCAAGGGCCCCCAGGAAGGCACGAACCAGGGCGCGGTGGACGACCTGTTGGCCCAGCTGGGCATGTAGACGCCCCTTGGCGGCCAAGCGGATCAGGGCCGTTCCGGGAAACCGGGGCGGCCCTTTTTCATTGGGGAACGCTAGAGCAGGATCACCTGGGCCATGCCCAGGAGAAGCAGGAAGCCCATGGAGTCGGTGATGGTGGTCAGGAAGATGCTCGAGGCCTGGGCCGGATCGCGGCCCAGGGCGCGCAGCACCAGGGGGATGGAGGCCCCGGCCAGCGCTCCGATGAGCATATCCAGCCCGAGGGCCGCGGACATGATCATGGCCAGGAGCGGCATGCGCGTCGCCGCGAAGACCACGCCGAAGACCAGGGTGGCGATGAGCACGCCGTTGAGCAGGCCGATGCGGGCCTCGCGCAGCACGGCCAGCCAGGAGCGCTTGCGGTCGAACCGCTCCGTGGCCAGCTGGCGGATCATGATGGCCAGGGCCTGCTGGCCGGTGTTTCCGGCCTGGTTGGCCACGATGGGCATGAGCACGGCCAGGATGGCCATCTGGGCGATGTTGCCCTCGAAGAGGTGCACCACCCAGGCCGAGACCGCCGAGTTGACCATGTTCAGCATGAGCCAGGGCAGGCGTTTGCGCACGGAATAGAGCCAGGGCGAATCCGCGGTCTCGTCCGGGCCCGCGCCGACCATGGCCTGCATGTCCTCGCTGGCCTCCTCGTGGATGATGTCGATGACGTCGTCGACCGTGACCACGCCGAGCAGCCTGCGGCCGTAGTCCACCACGGGCAGGGCCAGGAAATTATAGTGCGAGATGAGCCGGGCGACCTCCTCCTTGTCCTCGTTGTAGGTCACGAAGATGAGGTTCTGGCTCTTGATGAGTTCCCTAAGGCAGGTGCCGCGCCGGGCCACCAGCAGATCGCGCAGGGAGGTGACGCCCACCAGTTCCTTGTCTTCGTTGACGAGGTAGGCGTAGTATGGAATTTCCTTGTCCTCGACCTCGCCGCGCATCTTGGCGATGGCCTGATCCACATTCAGATCCTGGTTCAGGACCACCACCTCGGTGTTCATGACGCCGCCGGCGGTGTCCGGATCGAAGGTCAGGAGCGTCCGAAGGCTGGCGCGATCCTCGGCCGTGAGCTTGGAGAGCAGGGTCCGGCGCAGATCCTCGTCCAGATTGTTCAGGAGGTCCGTGGCGTCGTCCGGGGACATGTGCTCGATGATGCGGGCGGCCAAGCCGAGGCTCAGGCTGCGCACGAGCATCGCTTGGTCATGGCTGTCCATCTCAGCGATGGACTCGGCGGCGTCCTCCAGCGGCAACTGCTTGATGAAGGCCACCTGGTCCTCGATGTCCAGGGCCTCGATATGCTCGGCCGCGTCGGCCGGGTGGGCCAGTTCGAGCTGTTCGTCGTCCGACGGACGCTCGACCTGTTCCTCCACCGGCGTCGCCTGCTCCAGAAGGGTGTCCCTTTCCTCGCTCATAGCGGACGATCTCTAGCCTAATTCACTGGTCAGGTCAAAACTCCCGTGCCCCGGAACGTGTGAAAAAACCGTGACAATGGGCCTGGACTTGACGGGGGGGAGAGGGGTAGCTTACTGCCGAAACACCGCACAAACGGAACCCCGATGGCCGACACACTCTTTGATCGCTTTTTTCAGAACGAGGCCCGCCTCTTCCTGCTCACCACCATCCGCGTGGCCCTCTCCGAGGACGGGCCGGACCTCACCTCGGACGGCATCTTCGCCCCCGAGGACATGGCCCAGGCCCACATCGTGGCCAGGCAGTCCTGCGTGGCCGCCGGGCTGCCCATCGCCTCCCTGGTGCTGGACTTCTGCGGCGGCGGACACCAGGTCCTGCTCAACATGGACGAGGGCGAACGGGTCTCCGACGGCGCGGTCCTGGCCGTGATCCAGGCCCCAGCGGCCCGGCTGCTCAAGGCCGAACGGGTCATCCTCAACTTCATCTGCCACCTCTCGGGCATCGCCACCCTCACGGCCCGCTACGTGGACGCCCTGGCGGGCAGCCGCACCCGGCTCCTGGACACGCGCAAGACCCTGCCCGGACTGCGCTATCCGGAAAAATACGCCGTGCTGGCCGGGGGCGGCCTGAACCATCGCCGCAACCTCACCGAGATGCTCCTGGTCAAGAACAACCACATCGACCGCGCCGGAAGCATCACCGAGGCCGTGAAGCGCCTGCGCGCGGCCCACTCCCCCTGCCCGCCCCTGGAGGTGGAGTGCCGCACCCTGGACGAGGTGCGCGAGGCTGTGGCATGCTCCGTCGAAAGAATCATGTTCGACAACATGGGCCCGGACGGGATCGCGGCCGCCCTGCGGCTCGTTCCGAAGGGCATCGAAACCGAGGTCAGCGGCAACGTGACGCTGGAAACCGTGGCCGAGATCGGCCGTCTGGGACCGGATTTCGTGTCCGTGGGCCGGATCACCCATTCCGCTCCCGTGGCGGACATGAGCCTGCGCATAACCCCACTCTGAACCATGAACGACATCCATTCCCGCATTGAAGCCCTGCGCGCCGCGCTGGGCGGCCGCCTGGCCATCCTCGGCCACCACTACCAATCCGACGAGGTCGTGGCGCACACGGACTACCGGGGCGACTCCCTGGAACTCTCCCGCCGGGTGCCGGAGCTCTCCGCCGGGCACATCGTCTTCTGCGGGGTCTTCTTCATGGCCGAGTCCGCCGCCGTGCTGGCGAGGGAAGGCCAGAAGGTCCACACCCCGGCCCCCGAGGCGGGCTGCACCATGTCCAACATGGCCCCCGCACCGCTGCTGGCGGCCGTGCTGGAGTCCCTCGGCCGCGCCGGCCGCCGCGTGACGCCCCTGACCTACGTGAACTCCTCGGCCGAGGTGAAGGCCGTCTGCGGCCGCTTCGGCGGCAGCGTCTGCACCTCGGCCAACGCCAAGACCATGCTCGCCTGGGCCCTGGGCCAGGGCGAGGCCGTGCTCTTCCTGCCGGACAAGAACCTGGCCGCCAACACCGCCGACACCCTGGGCCTGTCCCGGGACGAGCGCCACGTCCTGGACATCCGCGCCCTGGGGAGCCGCCTGGACCTGGCGGCCGCGTCCAGGGCCCGGCTCCTCGTCTGGCCCGGCTGCTGCTCCATTCATCACCGCTTCCGGGCCCGCCACGTGGCCGAGGCCCGCGCCGCGCATCCCGGCTGTCTGGTGGCCGTGCATCCCGAGTGCCCGGACGAAACCGTGCGCGCCGCCGACGCCGCCGGTTCCACCTCCTTCCTCATCGATTTCACGGCCAAGGCCCCGGCCGGGTCCACCCTGGTCATCGGCACCGAGGAAGCCCTGGTTCACCGCCTGGCCAAGCAATACGCGGGCGAAAAGACCGTTCTTCCGCTGAAGGACGTGCGCTGCGGCAACATGGCCAAGACCACGCCCGAGCGCCTGGCCGCCCTGCTGGAAACCCTGGACCGCGCCGAGCCGGTGCGCGTGGCTCCCGAAATCGCGGAGTCCGCGAACCTGGCCCTGCGGCGGATGCTCGACGCCTGCGCCCGGGCCTGAAGGAGCGCCCCGCCATGAACAACCACGTGAAGACCGACGTTCTGGTCATCGGCTCCGGCATCGCCGGAGCCATCGCCGCCCTGACCCTGGCGGCCTCCGGCCGGGAAGTGACCCTGATCACGGCCGCCGACAACCTCTTCATCGGCAACACCCGGCTGGCCCAGGGCGGCATCGTCTTCCACGCCCTGCAGGACAACCCCCGCAAGCTGGAACAGGACATCCTCACCGCGGGCTGGAACCAGAACCTGCTGCGGGCGGTGCGCTATCTTTGCAACAAGGGACCGCGCATCCTCCAGGAAACGCTCATCGACACCTACCACATCCCCTTCGCCCAAAAGAGCGCGGATTCCTGGTACCTGACCCGCGAGGGCGGCCACTCCCTGGCCCGCATCCTCTGCGCCGCCGACCACACCGGCCGGACCATCATGGAACGGCTGGTGGAGCACATCGAGAAGACCCCGAACATCCGCGTGCTCACCCAGCGCACGGCCATCGACCTGCTCACCACGCACCACCACGCCCAGCACATGGACTTCAAGTTCAGCCTCCAGAACCAGTGCGTGGGGGCGTACGTGTTCAACGCCCAGATGGACAAGGTGGAGACCATCCTGGCCGACTTCACTGTCCTGGCCACGGGCGGCGTGGGGCAGGTCTACCTGCACACCACCAATTCCCGGGGCTCCATCGGCTCGGGCCTGAGCATGGCCTCCCGCGCCGGGGCCAAGATCATGAACGCCGAGTACATGCAGTTTCACCCCACGGCGCTTTACGAGGGCTCCAGCAGGGCCGACCGCCGCTTCCTCATCTCCGAGGCCGTGCGCGGCGAGGGCGCGCGCCTGGTGAACAGCGCGGGCGAGGCCTTCATGCCCCGCCACGACCAGCGCGCCGACCTGGCTCCCCGCGACATCGTGGCCCGGGCCATCATGGAGGAGCTGCTCCACTCCGGCGAGGACTGCGTGTATCTGGACGCGGCCAATTACGTGGACGCGGACCTCAGGGAGCGCTTCCCCACGATCTACGAGAAGTGCCTGGAAATCGGCGTGGACATGACCCGCGACCCCATCCCGGTGGTGCCCGTGGCCCACTATTTCTGCGGCGGCGTACTGGTGGACAACCGGGGCCGGACCACCCTGGAGCGGCTCTACGCCGCCGGGGAGTGCTCCTGCACCGGCCTGCACGGGGCCAACCGCCTGGCCAGCACCTCGCTGCTGGAAGGACTCGTCTGGGGCCACAGCGCGGCCCAGGACATCATCAAGCGCACGGGCACCCAGTCCCGACTCTCGCGCAAGCTCCAGTCCGCCATCCCGGACTGGGTCAGCCTGGGCGAGGTCAAGAACGACGACCCCGCGCTCATCGCCCAGGACTGGGCCACCATCCGCCACACCATGTGGAACTACGTGGGCATCACCCGGACCACGGCGCGGCTCTCGCGGGCCTTCAGCGAGATGCGCAACCTGTCCAAGAACATCCAGGATTTCTACAAGCAGACCGTGATCAGCAAGCCCATCATCGACCTCTTCCACGGCTGCCAGGCGGCCTACCTCATCACCCAGGCCGCGCTGCGCAACAAGAAGAGCCAGGGCTGCCACTACCGCGTGGACTAGGCCCCGGGCGGGCGACGCAACCAGCCAACGCAAAAAGCCCGCCGCGCTCAAGGCGCGGCGGGCTCGTCTTCGCGAAGAAACGCGGAGCTAGGCCAGCTTGTTCAGGGCCTGCTGCAGGCGGGCGATCCGGCGGGCGGCGTTGCGCGCGTGGATCACCTTCTTGGAAGCGGCCTTGTCCAGGGTGGAGGAAGCCAAGTTCAGAGCGGTCTGGGCCTGTTCCTTGTCCTTGGACTCCAGGGCCTCGTGCACCTTCTTGACCACGTTCTTGATGCGGGTCTTCACGGCGCGGTTGCGGTCACGACGCTTCAGGCTCTGCCGGTGGCGCTTCAAAGCGGATTCATGATTGGCCAAGGTCCTATCTCCTGATCGTTGCGAGTGTCATTCTTGGTGTGTTGAACCAAGAGAGATTGCTTACAGGCCCGACAAAGCGATGTCAAGTCATTTTCACACCTGCAGGGCGCCGAAATCGGCCAGCCGCCCCAGGCGGTCCACCAGGGACTTAAGCAGGTTCAATCGATTTTCCCGCAGGGCCGCGTCCTCACACATGACCATCACGTTGTCGAAGAAGGCGTCCACGGCGGGCCGCAGGTCGCGCAGCAGCCCGAGCAGGCCGTGGAAGTCGCCGCGTTTCCAGAGCTCGCGGAAGCGGTCCTCGGTCTCGGACAGCTTGGCGGCCAGGGCCTTTTCCTCGGCGGCCTCGAAGCGCCCGGCCTCGAAGGCCCCGGACAGCTCCACTCCGGCCTCTCCGGCCTGCTTGCGGATGATGTTGGCCGCGCGCTTGAAGGTCAGCACGGCCTGTCCGAAGTCGGCCTCGCGGCTGAAGGCGGTCAGGGCCTCCAGGCGTTCGCGCAGGGTCTTCACGTCGGTGAAGCCCGCGCCCAGGGCCGCGTCCACCACGCGGGTGTCGTGGCCCTGGCCGGTGAACAAGGCGCGCAGGCGCTGGCCGAAGAAGTCCAGGAGCTTCTCCCGGGCCTCGGCCGCGTCCAGCTTCCAGCTCACCGCGCCGTAGCCCTCCTGGGCCCAGACCACGAGCTGCTCCAGGTCCAGGCGCAGGCCGTGCTCCATGACGATGCGGCAGATGCCCAGGGCCGCGCGGCGCAGGGCATAGGGATCGTTGGCTCCGGTGGGGATCATGTTCAGGCCGAAGCAGCCCGCCAGGGTGTCGGCCTTCTCGGCCACGGCCAGCAGGGCGCCGCCCAGGGTGCCCGGCACAGGGGAATCCGGTCCGGCGGGCAGGTACTGCTCGGCCACGGCCCGGGCCACCAGCTCGGACTTGCCCTTGCGCGCGGCGTAGATGCCGCCCATGACGCCCTGCAGGGTGTCGAACTCGCCGACCATGCCGGAGACGAGGTCGGCCTTGGCCAGACGGCCGGCCTCGGCCAGCTCGGCGGGAGCGCCGCAGGCGGCGGCCAGCTGGGCGCAGAGGGACTCCAGGCGGCGGGACTTGTCGCCCATGCTGCCCAAGGGCCCCAGGAAGACCACGTTCTCCAACGCGGCCAGCCAGGTGTCCAGGTCGGTCTCCAGGTCCGACTCCCAGAAGAAGCGGGCGTCCTCCAGGCGGGCCTTGAGCACCCGCTCCCAGCCCTTCTTCACCAGGGCGCGGTCCGGCGGCTGGAGGTTCAGGGTGCAGAGGAAGTGCGGCAGGAGGTTCCCGTCCGGGCCCTCCACGCCGAAGCTCTTCTGATGGCTCTCCATGCTCGTGAGGAGCACCTCGCGGGGCAGCTCCAGGTACATGGGATGGAAGTCGCCCAGCAGCGGGCACGGATGCTCGGCCAGGTTGCAGACCTCCTCCAGCAGGGAGTCCTTCCAGATCACCCGGCCGCCGGCCTTGGCCGCGGCCGCGTCGCCCTGCTCGCGGATGATCGCCTTGCGGCGCTCGGAATCCAGGACCACCCGGCCCTGCTCCTCCACGGTGCGGACGTAGTCGGCGGCCGAGGCCACCTCGAAGGGGCCGGGACCCATGATGCGGTGGCCCCAGGTGCGGCGGCCGGAGGCCAATCCGGCCAGTTCGAAGGGCGCCACCTCGGCGTCCAGCAGGGCCAGGAACCAGCGGATGGGACGGCCGAAATGGAAGTCCAGGGAGCCCCAGTGCATCTTCTTGGGGAAGGAGAGCTTCTTCACGGCCTCCGCGCAAAGGCCGGGCAGGATCTCACGGGTCGCGCCGCCGCCCACGGTCTTGCGCGCGGAGAGGTACTCGCCCTTGTCCGTGGTGGTCACGAAGAGCGCCTCAAGGCCCACGCCCTGGGTCTTGGCGAAGCCCTCACCCGCCTTGGTCAGCTTGCCCTCGGCGTCGTAGGCGATGCGCTTGGGCGGGCCGGTGACGACCTCCTCCTCGCGGCGCTGGGCCTCGGCCAGGTCGGCCACCCGGGCGGCGATGCGCCGGGTCGTGGCCCAGGCGGAGACGCCGCCGTGGTCCAGCCGGGCCTCGGCCAGGGCCTTGCCCAGGATCTCGCGCAGTTCCGCGGCCAGCTTGGGCACGAAACGGGCGGGCATCTCCTCGCAACCGATCTCCAGGATGAATTCGGACATGGCTAGGCCCTCCCCTCGGCGTGGCGGAGCATGGGATGGCCCATCTCCTCGCGCTGGGCCGCGTAAAGCGCGGCGATGGCCGAGGCCAGGACGCGCACCCGGCCGATGTAGGCCGTGCGCTCGGTGATGGAGATGGCCCCCCGGGCGTCCAGCAGGTTGAAGGTGTGCGAGCACTTCAGGCAGTAGTCGTAGGCGGGCCAGGGCAGCTTCTCGGCGCAGAGCCGCTTGCTCTCGGCCTCATACATGTTGAACAGGGAGAGGAGCATCTTGGGATCGCTCTGCTCGAAGTTGTAGGTGGACTGCTCCACCTCGTTGCGGTGGTACACGTCGCCGTAGGTCACCTTGCCGTTCCAGGACAGGTCGTAGACCGACTCCTTCTCCTGGAGGTACATGGTCAGGCGCTCCAGGCCGTAGGATATCTCCACGCTCACGGGCGCGAGATCGATGCCGCCCACCTGCTGGAAGTAGGTGAACTGCGTCACCTCCATGCCGTTGAGCCAGACCTCCCAGCCCAGGCCCCAGGCACCCAGGGTCGGGGACTCCCAGTCGTCCTCCACGAAGCGGATGTCGTGCTTCGCGGCGTCGATGCCGAGCACGGACAGGCTCTTGAGGTAGATGTCCTGCACGTCCGCGGGCGAGGGCTTGAGGATGACCTGGAACTGGAAATAGTGCTGGAGCCGGTTGGGGTTCTCGCCGTAGCGGCCGTCGGTCGGCCGCCGGGAGGGCTCCACATAGGCCACGTTCCACGGCTCGGGCCCGATGACCCGGAAAAAGGTGGAGGGATTGAAGGTGCCCGCCCCCACCTCGATGTCCATAGGCTGGGCCAGCACGCAGCCGCAGTCGGCCCAGAACTTCTGCAGGTTGAGGATCACGTCCTGGAAATGCATCCGTTTCTCTCCATGCCGTTGGTCTAGACCTTGCGGAAACGGCCTCCGTCCCAGGTCAGCCCCAGGTGATAGGCCACGAACCGCTCGATGATCTCGTAACACTGCCGCCGCACCAGCCCGCCCATGTCCAGGCGCGCCCAGTCCGCCGGGCGGCTTTGGCCCAGGCGGTCCAGGGTCAACGCGGTCCCCGCCGAGGCGGGCAGGCACAGCCCCGAGGCCGGGCGGCAGGCGGAACAGGCCAGGCGGCCCTTCTCCACCAGGAAAAAACCGTCTCCCATCTCCTCCGCCGGTTTGCCGCACTCGCGGCAGGCGGAGAAGTCCGGGCCGAAGCCCTGCTCGAAAGCCATCCTGGCCCGGAAGAACAGCGGAAAAACATCCGTCGGAGGTTCGGAGCTTTCCTCCAGAACCTGAAGACTGTCAAGCAGCAGATCGAAGGCCGCCTTGGCTCCGGCGGGCCCGGCCTCCACCGCCTCCGCGAACTTCAGGCAGTTGACGGCCATGCCCAGGCGCGGGGCGTCGGCCTTGAGCGCCGGAAACCCCTGGAGCAGCGTCCCCTCCTCCAGGGTCAGGTAGGCCCCGCGCTTGCTCGAGCCGACCTGGAAGAGCACCAGGTTCAGGGTGTCCAGGCAGCCGCAGAAGCGCCGCCTGCTGCGCGCGGCCCCGAAGGCGAAGGCCGTGAAGACCCCATGCCCGGGACCGAGACAGCGCACCCAGGCGTCATTCTCCCGAAAACGCCCGACCTTGAGCACCAGGGCCTTTTCGGTGAACTCCATGCGTCCTCGTCGAGAGTCGGAAACGACCGGTCCGGCCGCCGGGCCTTCGGTCTAGGGGAAGGTCAGCGTCTTGACGCTCCAGCCGGCCCCGTCCGTGGCCACGGCCTTGCCGTTGTGCGTCACCGTCACGCCGCCCACGTTGCCGAGACGGACCCAAAGCTTTTCGGAATACTCGAGATTCACGGCCTCGCCGCTGCGGATGAAGTATTCCTTCTTGTCCCGGCCGTCCACGGAGACCTCCATCCAGCACATCTGCCCGGGCTTGGCCGTGATGGCCACGGTCTTCGCGCCGGGCTTGCCCGGAACCGGCTTGGCCTGTTCAGCGGACGCGGGCGCGGCGGTGTCCCTGGGGGTCTCGGCCGGGGCCGGAGCCGCCGGAGCGGGCGCGGTCTCGACCACGGGCGCCGGCGTCGGGGCCGGAGCCGGAACCGGCGCGGGTGCGGGAACCCGGGCCGGTTCAGCGGGCCGCTCGGCCTCCGCGACCGGGACCTCGGCCGGGGCCGGAGCCTCGGTGGCCGTGGCCGCGGGGGCGCTTCCGCCCAGGCTGAGCGTGCCGCGTTTCTGCAGATAGACGACCATGCCCACCAGGACCACCACGAGCACGAGGATGATCAGCAGGGTAGGCCAGACGCGGCGGCCGCTCCCCGGGGCCGGGGGCGTCACCGGGGGCCTGCTCGGGGCCGGGCGGCCGTAGACCCGTTCCTCCTCCTCGGTCAGATCGAATTCCTGATCGATGACGGAAGCCAGTTCGGCCTCGTCGAGTCCCAGCATCCGGGCGTAATTGCGGACAAAACCCTTGGCGTAGACGGGATGCGGCAGGTTCTTGCGGTCGCCCTCCTCCAGCGCCAGGAGAATGCGGCGGCTGATCTTGGTGGACTCCATCACCTGCTTCAGGGACAGGCTCTTGCGCTCACGTTCGCCGCGCAGCAGCTCTCCCAGTTCCTTCAAGGTCATGCTTCTCTCCATGGATCAACGGGCTTAGTCCCGATATTCGATGACGGCCTTCTCCCTCAATTTGTCCAGATATTCCTTGAGGAAGGTTTCCATCTTCTTGTTGTAGAGGTCCTCATAGAGGCCTTCCTTCTCCAGTTCGAAATCGCCCTGCGGCGCCTCACCAACGGAGTCGATCATGAGCAGGGCGTCGAACCCCTGGGCCTTGAAGGGCTTGCTCACCCCGCCCACCTTCACCCCTTCCAGGGCGTTGCGCCAATCCGGGGCCAGGTCCGTGCGGGCCACCACGCCCAGGTCGCCGCCGTGCTCCGCGCCCGGGCCCTGGGAATAGAGGGTGGCCGCCTTGTCGAAGGTCAGCTTGCCGGATTCGATCTCCTGGCGCACCGCCGCGGCGGTCATGCCCTGGGGCAGGACGATCAGGCGAAGGTGCAGATACTCTCCCTCCGAGCTCTTGCCGTGCTTCGCCTCGAAGGCCTGCTTCACCTCATCCTCGCTGACCACCACCTTGACCAGGCCGCTCACCAGATGGCGCTTCTTGATCTCCAGCCGCTTGTTCTCGAAGAATTTCTCCCAGGTCAGCCCCTGGACCACCAGTTCCTTGCGCAGTTGCTCCTCGTTGATGCCGGTCTTTTCCATGATCCCGTTGATCGCGGCCCGCACGTCCGCGTCCGAGACCTTGATGCCGTAGCGCTCCGCCTCCTGCTCCAGGAGGATGTCCATGATCAGCTGGTCGATGATCTGGCGGCGCAGGGCGTGCATCTCCTCGGCGTTGGCCGGGTTGGCGTAGCCGCCGTCGATGGCCATCTTGACCTGTTGCTTCAGGTCATAGTCGGTGATGATCTTCCCGTTGGCCACGGCCACGATGCGGTCCGCGACGAACTCGGCGGCGCGCGCCGAGGCGGCCCCCAGGATCACGGCCAGGCACAGCAGGATGGCGGCGGGAACGGAAAAACGTCTGATCAAGATTCGGCTCCTTGTCGTGCCGCGCCCGCCGGAAACGGAACGCCCGACGGTTTGCGGAAAGGCCCGCACACTGTAGTCTCTTTGTTTCCGGGTTGCAACGGCGGCCGCAGCGCGCGTCGCGCCGGGGCTACTTCCTTCCGGCCGCTTTCGGCGCGGGCGCGGCGTCCGGGGCGGCCTCCTCGATGTCGCCCTGGTCCACTTCCTGGTCCTCGCCGGGCTCCATGATCACGCCGTCGCCGGCCTGCTCCTGCTCTCCAGTGGCGGCCGCGACTCCCTCGCCCCCCGGCTCCTTGTCCCCGAGCAGCTCCATCTCGGTTCCCAGGGTCTTGCGGTCCTCGCCCCCCTGGGCGGCGGGCAGCAGGTGCGCGCTCACCGCGATCTTCGCCGCGCCGAGCTTCGCCCCCAGCCACTTCTCGAAGGCCTCCTGGAGCTTGACCTCGGCCAGGGCCTGCTCGATGAACGGGTAGGCCTGCTCGGCCGAAAGCACCGCGGCGGGCAGCCGTTCCAGAAGCACGAGGCTCTTGTAGCCGGACTCGTCACGCAGAATGGAGGTGTTCTGCCCCGGCTGGAGCTTGGCCAGGGCGTCGCGCCACTGGTCCGGCATCTGCCCCTCGCGCATGGTCAGCTCGCGCACCGTGGCCGCTCCCTGGTTCGCGGCCAGGGATTCCGGGTCGCGTTTCTTGCGGTATTCCTCCAGCGCCTTCTCCACCATCTCCCGCTCCGGGGCGAGGATCAAGGCCAGCCGCACGCGCGGCGGCAGGGAGAACTCCTGGGTGTGGGAGCGGTAGTACTCCTCGGCCTCGGCGAACTCGATGCGCACCTGGGGCCGCAGAACCTGCTGGAAGAAACGCTCCAGGATGAGATGGGAGCGCAGCTGCTTCCGCCAGGACTCAATATCGATATACTCCTCCACCAGGATCTGCTCGAAGGCCCCTGGCGGGTAGTCGGCGCGGATCGTGTTCTCGGCCTCGCGCACCTCCTCGTCCGTGGGGAGCAGGTCGCGCGACTCCATCTCCTCGGTCACCAGTTCGAGCATGATGAGCTGGCCCAGCACCTGGCCATACTCCTTCTTGAGCGTCGCCACGCTGGGCGCGGCGGCCGCGATCTCCAGATGCATCATGTCGTGCTGGAATTCGAGCTGGTTCAGATAGATCGGGCGGCCGTCCACGCGGGCCACCACCCCGGCCTCCTCGTCGGAGGCAGAGGAACAGGCCGCCAACGGCAGACACAGGAGAAAGAAGAGGAGCAGTCGTTTCATCGGGTCGGTTCCGTGGCCGCCCCGGCCTCGCGGCCGAGCAGGCCGTCCAGCTCGCGGTTGAGGGCGGCGATGTTCTCCCGGACCAGTCCATCCCCGGCGGCCCGGATTTCCAGCTTGCCCGGCGGCAGCAGCTTGGCCCGTCCAGGTCTGGCCGCCACCCAGGCGACCAACTCCGAGGGCGACACCGCGTCGTTGTCCGGGCCGAAGGACAACACGGCCCGGGTGGGCGTCAGCTCGGCCCGCACCACCTGCAGCCGCGACAGGGTGCGCTTGAAGTGCAGCACGGCCAGGAAGTTCTCCAGGGCCTCGGGCAGGGGCCCGAAGCGGTCGCGGATCTCGCCCTCCAGCTCCTTGAGCGCCGTCTCGGTGTTGGCCGAGGACAGAGCCTTGTAGTAGCTCAGCCGCTCCCGGGACTCCTGCATGTAGTCCCCGGGGATGTGGGCCTCGAAGACGAAGGTCAGCTCCGGGTCCGTGACCTGGCGGCGGGATTCGCCGCGCAGCCTGCGCACCTCTTCTTCCAGCATTTCCAGGAACAAGTCCAGCCCCACGCGGCCGATCTGGCCGGACTGGGCCTCGCCCAGGATGTTCCCGGTCCCGCGCAGGCGCAGGTCCTCCATGGCCACCTTGAATCCCGCTCCGAGATAATCCAGGTCCAGGATGATCCGCAAGCGTCGCCGCGACTGCTCGGGCAGCCCGTCCACCGAGGGCACCACGAAGAAGGCGTAGGCCTGCCGCTCGCTGCGGCCCACCCGGCCGCGCAGCTGGTAAAGTTGGCCCAGGCCGAACATCTGGGCCTGGTCCACGATGAGCGTGTTGGCGTTGGGGAAGTCCAGCCCGGACTCGACGATGGCCGTGCAGACCAGCACGTCCATCTCGCCGTGCCAGAAGCGGTGCATGGCCTCCTCCAGGCCCTTCTCGGACATCTGGCCGTGAGCCATGCCCACGCGGGCCTCGGGCGCGAGCTTCTTCACATACTCGGCCACCCGCTCCAGGCCCTGCACCCGGTTGTAGACCCAGAAGACCTGTCCGCCCCGGGCCAGCTCCCGCTTCAGCACGTTGCCCAGGAAGGTGTCGTCGCGCTCCACCAGGGCGGTCTCCACGGCCTTGCGCTCCGGCGGCGGGGTCTCGATGACCGAGAGCCCGCGCAGGCCCGAAAGCGAGAGCTGGAGCGTGCGCGGAATGGGCGTGGCCGTGAGCGTGAGCACGTCGATGTTCTTGCGGTAGTGCTTGAGCTTTTCCTTGTGCTTGACGCCGAAGCGCTGTTCCTCGTCCAGGATGAGCAGGCCCAGGCGGGGAAAGGACACGTCCTGGGAGAGCAGGCGGTGGGTGCCGATGAGGATGTCCACCTCGCCCCGGGCCGTGGCCGCGGTCACGGCCTTCTGCCGGTCCTTGGGCACGAAGCGGCTGAGCATGTCCACCCGCACCGGGAAGCTCTCCATGCGCTTGAGGAAGGTTTGGTAGTGCTGCTCGGCCAGGACCGTGGTGGGACAGAGCAGGGCCACCTGCCGCCCCTCGAGCACGGCCCGGAAGGCCGCGCGCAGGGCCACCTCGGTCTTGCCGAAGCCCACGTCGCCGCAGACGAGGCGGTCCATGGGCTCGGTCTTCTCCATGTCGGCGAAGACGTCGGACACGGCCCGTGCCTGGTCCGGGGTCTCCTCGAAGCCGAAGGTGGTCTCGAACTCCCAGTACAGTTCCGAGGGCGGCCCGTAGCCGTAGCCCTTGGCCACGCGGCGGAAGGCGTACATCTCCACCAGTTCGGCCGCGATCTTCTCGATGGCCTTGCGGGCCCGCTCGGTGGCGCTGCGCCAGCGCGCCCCGCCCAGCTTGTCCAGGGAAGGCGAGACGCCTTCCGGACCCTTGAAGCGCTGCACGAGGTTCAAGCGGTCCACGGGCAGGTAGAGTCGGTCGTCCTTGTCGAAAAACAGCAGGAGGTAGTCGTTGGCCGCCTCGCCCACCGAGAGCCGGTGCAGCCCCCCGAAGCGGGCCAGGCCGTAGTCCCGGTGCACGAGCAGGTCGCCCTCCAGCAGGTCGTCGTAGCGGTCCAGGCCCTCGAAGGGCTTGTCACGGGAGGTCCGCCGCCCCTCGGCCACGGGCTCGGGCTGGAGCACGTCCTCGGCCAGGACGAGCATGTCGGCCCAGGCCAGGTCGAAGCCCTTCTTCAGGGGCGAGACCAGGGCGAACAGGCCGCGCGCGTCCGGGGAGTACTCCGTGGACAGCGGCAGCTCCTCCTGGGCCGCCAGGGTCAGGAACTTGCGGCGGGAGCGCTCGGAGCGGAAGGAGAGGACGGTCTGGCGGCGGCTCCGGGCCCAGCCCTTGAGCCCGTTCACCAGGGCGGTCCAGGGGCGGCGCTGCTCCTCGGGCTTCCAGAAGAGGTCCGCGAAGGCGTTCACCGTCTGCTCGGGCAGCTCCGCGCCGTCGCGGTCCCGGCCCAGGGTCAGGTCCTCGAACACGAGCTGGCGCTTCTGCAGATAGGCCTGTCGCGCCGACTCCTCGGGCCGCAGCAGGAAGCGCACGGGCCAGCGGCGGCCGGTCGCCTCGGTTTCGCGGCGCAGGAACTCGCGCCAGGAAAAGACGTGCTCCTCCAGCCGGGCGCGCAGGTCCGTGGCCGAGGAGAGAATCCAGACCGCGTCCGGCGGAAGGTGGGCCTCGATGCCCACGGCGTCGTCCCAGAACAGGCCGGGCCAGACCTGGCCGTCCACCCGCTCCGCGCCTTCCAGCAAGGCCTGCTCCTCGGCCGGGCCCATCTCGCCGGTGGTCTTGAGCTTGCGCCACCAGGCCCGGGCGGACTGGCCGTGCTCGCCGGAATAGAGCCCCGGGGCCACGGGCAGGATCACGGCCTCGGCCAGCTCGGCGCGCGAGCGCTGGCTGGAGGGGTCGAAGAGCCGCACGCCCTCCAGGGTGTCGCCGAAGAACTCCAGGCGCAGCGGCAGGCCGTAGCCCGGGGCGTAGATGTCCAGGATGTCGCCGCGCACGGCCAGTTCGCCCGGCGCGCCCACCAGGGGCCGCGAGACGTAGCCCCAGAGCGCGGCCTGCTCGCGGATGAGCTCGGGCGACATCTCGTCGCCCCGGGCCAGGGTCAGGTTGTTGGCCCGCAGCAGGTCCGGCCGGGGCCAGCGGGGCAGAAGGTTGTCCGCCGTGAGCAGCACGGCCCGGGGCGTGGAGCCGTAGGCCAGGGAATAGAGCGCGGCCCAGCGCGCGGCCCATTCGTCCGACTCCGGCCGCTTGGGCAGATAGGGCGGCAGTTCGGTCCAGGGACGTCCCCAGGGAACCAGGGCGTCCTCGTCCGGCTCCTGGCCCGGACGGCGGCCGCACTCCAGGAACAGCCGCAACAGGGCGGCCAACTCCCGGTGCTCGCGCGCGCCGGAGGCGACCAGGACCACGCTCCGGCCCCGGGCCATGAGGGCCTGGGCAGCCAGGGCCTGCGACGCCGGGCCGCTTTTGAAGACGCGCAGGGCGGCCCGGCCGCCCTCCAGAAATTCAGTGAGTTCCTTGGGGTAGTCCAATTGTCCATCCAAAGGCGAAAGCCGCCCTCCGCCGTCGCCGGGCGGAAGGCGGCCTGCCGTCAAGACGTGGATCGGAGGCGGTCAGACCTGGCTCAGGGCTTCCTTTTCCTCGCCGGAAAGCAGCCGGTTCAGGTCGAGCAGGATGAGCAGGCGGTCCTGGAGCTTGCCCACTCCGCTGATGTACTCGGACTCAAGGCCCGAAACCACCGGCGGCGGCGGCTCCACCGTGTTGGCCGGAATGCGCAGCACCTCGGACACGGAGTCCACCACGAACCCGACGATCATCTGGTTGATCTCGATGACGATGATCCGGGTATGCTTGTCGTGGTCGCGGGTCTCCAGGCCGAAGCGCTTGCGCAGGTCAACGATGGGGATGACCTTGCCGCGCAGGTTGATGACACCCTCGACGAATTCCGGCGCGCGGGGGACCTTCGTGATCTCCATGGTGCGGATGATCTCCTGCACCTTGAGGATGTCCACGCCGAATTCCTCTTCGCCGATGCTGAAGGTGACCAACTGGATGAGTTCGTCGTCCTGTTTCTTCATGGCCTCGCTCATGGCCGCTCCTCTGGTCGGAGGTTCAGGGCGGTCCCTTCCCCGCCCGTCTTAACGAACTATCGCAACGGGATTTTTTTTTGTCAATGAGATTCGGCAACCGTTCGACAATCCAAACGGTTTGAGCCGCTCAGGCCGGATTTGACTCTTCAGGCGGAAAACTCTAATTGACGCGGAACGCCTTCCACGGCTAATTCGAACCAAATCCCGGAGGACATCTCCCGCATGGGACAATATTTTCCTTTCCTCGACCAGGCTTCCCTGGAGGACCAGATCCGCAATCTGGCCGACGACGAACTGCTCGATTTCTGGGAGGAGACCCAGCACATGGCCAAGCTCTCCGACAGGGAGCAGGAAGAGGAGGCCCCGGGCTACAGCCCCGAATACGAGCGCCTCATCCTGCACGAACTCCAGGTGCGCACCTGCCGGCGCGGCCGCGACTAGGCCCGTCCTCCCCGACGACCGCACAGGACGCCCCGTTCGCGGGGCGTCTTTTTTTTCGTCCTCAGCCCCGCACCGGGGCCCGGCCGATGCTGAAGTAGGCGAAGCCCTTGCGGCCCATGCCCGCCGGGTCGTAGAGGTTGCGGCCGTCGAAGACGATCGGCGCGCGCAGCAGGGACTTCATGCGGCCGAAGTCCGGGTTGCGGAACTGGTTCCACTCCGTGACCACGGCCAGGACGTCCGCGCCGATCAGGGCCTCGTATTGCCCGTCCACGATCTCCAGGAGAGGATTGCCGTCCAACTCCCGGCGCGCGCGCCCGGCGGCCACCGGGTCGAAGGCCCGCACCCGCATGCCCTGGGACGTCAGGCGCGCGATCACCTCCCGCGCCGGGGCCTCGCGGATGTCGTCCGTGTTCGGCTTGAAGGCCAGGCCCCAGAGCGCCAGGGTCTTGCCCGAGACCCCGCCCTGGGCCGCGAAATACTCCTCCACCTTGTGGGCCAGGAGCCGCTTCTGCGCCTCGTTCACCGCGTCCACCGAGCTCATGAGCCGGGGCTCGTAGCCGTGGTCCCGGGCCGTGCCGATGAGCGCCTTGACGTCCTTGGGAAAGCACGAGCCGCCGTAGCCCGCGCCGGGGTAGATGAAGCTGTAGCCGATGCGCGAGTCCGAGCCGATGCCCAGCCGCACCTCGCCCACGTCCGCGCCCACCCGCTCGCAGATGTTGGCCACCTCGTTGATGAAGGATATCTTCGTGGCCAGCATGCAGTTGGCCGCGTACTTGGTCATCTCCGCGCTGCGCACGCCCATGACGATGAGCTTTTCCCGACTGCGGGCGAAGGGCGCGTAAAGCGAGCGCAGAAGCTCCGCGCTCTCCTCGCTCGACGTGCCCACCACCACCCGGTCGGGCTTCATGAAGTCGCTGACCGCGTCGCCCTCCTTGAGGAACTCCGGGTTGGAGACCACGTCGAAGGAGATCGCCGCGCCCCGCGCGGCCAGCTCGGCGGCGATGAGCCCGCGCACCCGGTCGGCCGTGCCCACCGGCACCGTGGACTTGTCCACCACCACCACCGGAGCGGCCATGCACCGGCCGATGTCCCGGGCCACGCCCTCCACGTAGGAGAGGTCGCAGGTCCCGTCATCCCGCGAGGGCGTGCCCACCGTGATGAACACCAGGGCCGCGCCGCGCAGCCCCTCGGAAAGCTCCGTGGTGAAGGTCAGGCGGCCCTGGGCCGTATTCCGGCGCACCAAGTCCTCGAGGCCCGGCTCGTAGATGTGCACCCGGCCCGCGCGCAATCCCTCGACCACCTCGGGGTTCACGTCCACGCAGGCCACCTCGTTGCCCATCTCCGCCAGGCAGGCCGCCGACACCAGACCCACGTATCCCGTCCCCACGATGCACACGTTCATCAAGAAACTCCTTTCGCCTCGGATTCCGAACGTCGCCCATGCGTTAGCCTCACCAAACCAGGGGTGTCAACAGAATCCAGGCAAGCCGCCTTGCAATCCAGCCCGTTCCCTCGTAGGAACCGGGAAAGAGATCAAGAAAAACCGGAGGAACCGCATGCCCGTTCTCTGCGTCAACGTGGATCACGTGGCCACCCTGCGCCAGGCCCGCCTGGGCCGCGAACCCGAACCGGCCACGGCCGCGGCCGTGGCCGAACTGGGCGGAGCCACGGGGATCATCGTGCACCTGCGCGAGGACCGCCGCCACATCCAGGACCGCGACGTGGACATCCTGCGCCGCACGGTGAACACCCGCCTGCATCTGGAGATGGCCGCCACCGAGGAGATGCGTGGCATCGCCCTGCGCGTGAAGCCGGACATGGTCTGCCTCGTGCCGGAAAAACGCCAGGAGCTGACCACCGAGGGCGGCCTGAACTGCCTGGGCCGGGAAAAGGAGCTGCGCGACTACCTGGCTCCCCTGCTCGACGCGGGCATCGAGGCCAGCCTGTTCGTGGACGCCGACCCCGCCCAGCTGGAGGCCGCCGCCAAGACCAAGGCGCGCTTCGTGGAGATCCACACCGGCCACTACGCCGACGCCGTCGGCCGCGAGGCGCGCAAGGCCGAGCTGGGCAAGATCCTGGACGGCATCCGCCTGGCCCAGGACGCCGGGCTGCGCGTCAACCTGGGCCACGGCCTGGACTACGAGAACGTCCTGGCCTTCGCCCGCGTGCCGGGCATCCGGGAATACTCCATCGGCCACAGCATCATGGCCCGGGCCATCTTCACCGGCCTGGAACGGGCCGTGCGCGACATGGCCGAACTCGTCCGCGGGTTCGCGGACTAGGGGCGACGGTGATCCGGGGCATCGGCCTGGACGTGGTGGAGCTGGCGCGCATCCGCGCGGCCCAGGACCGCTTCGGCCCGCGCTTCGCCGCGCGCATCCTCACGCCGAGGGAGCTGGAGCAGCTCCCCGAGGCCGATTCCGTGCCCCGTCTGGCGGCCCTGTTCGCGGCCAAGGAGGCCGCGGTCAAGGCCCTGGGCACGGGCTTCGCCGGCGGCATCGGCTTCCAGAGCCTGGAAATCGAGCATCTGCCCTCGGGCCAGCCCCGGCTTTCCCTGCTCGGGCCGGCCCTGGAGCGGGCCCGTTCGCTGGGCGCGGACGCGGCCCACGTCTCCCTGACCCACGGCCGGGATACGGCCGCCGCCGTGGTCGTGCTGGAGAGCCGGGAATGAGCCCGAGTTGGCGCGAGCCCCTGCCCTCCCCGACGGAAATGGCCGCCTGGGACCGCTCGGCCATCGAGGATTTCGGCATCCCCGGCCGCGTGCTCATGGAGAACGCGGCCCGCGAGGCCCTGGCCGCGCTGGCGGAAAGCCACGGCCCGCTGGAAGGAAAAACCGCCCTGGTCCTGGCCGGACCGGGCAACAACGGCGGCGACGCCTTCGCCCTGGCCCGGCTCCTGGACGGCATGGGCGCGTCCGTGTCCGTGCTGCACACCCGGCCGCGCAAGCAGTACCGGGGCGAAACCCGGGCCAACCTGCTCCTGGCCGCCCGGCTGGGCCTCTCCCTGGAACTGGCCGCCCCGGACCAGGCCCTGCCCGAGGCCGACATCGTGGTGGACGGCCTGCTCGGCACCGGCTTCTCCGGCGCGCTCAAGCCCGCCATGCTCCACCTCGTGCGCGAGGTGAACCGCCTGGGGCGCCGGGCCTTCGTCTTCTCCCTGGACATCCCCTCGGGCCTGGACGGCCTGGACGGAACACCCCGCCCCGAGGCCGTGCGCGCCCACGCCACCGTGACCTTCCAGGCCGCCAAGACCGGCCTGCTCCAGCCCGGTGCCGGAGAATGGACCGGGCGGCTCCTGGTCCGCGACATCGGCATTCCGCGCCAGGCGCGGGAGGCCGCGCCCCCGCGCCAGTGGCTTCTCGCCCCCGGCGTCCTGGACCTGCTGCCTCGGACCGAACCCGCCATGCACAAGGGCGCGGCCGGGCGGGTGCTCATCCTGGGCGGCAGCGAGGGCCTCACCGGCGCGCCGCTGCTGGCCTCCCTGGGGGCCCTGCGCGGCGGGGCCGGGCTGGTCACCCTGGGCTGTCCGGCGGGTCTGGCCGACGCCGCGCGCGCGGGCTTCCCCGAGGTCATGGCCCTGCCCCTGGGCCGGGGCCGGACCTGGGACCAGGACCTGGCCGCCGCTCTCGACCCGGGACGCTTCGACGCCCTCGTCCTGGGCCCGGGCCTGGGCCGCTCGGACGGCGCGGGACGCTTCGTCCAGGCCCTGCTGCGCCGCCGCCTGCCGCCCCTGGTCCTGGACGCCGACGCCCTGTTCTTCCTGGCCCGCGATGCCGAAACCGCGTCCCTGGTCCCCCCGGGCTCGGTGCTCACGCCCCACCCGGGCGAGGCCGCGACCCTGCTCGGGAGCGGCACGGCCGAGGTGCAGGCCGACCGCCCGGCAGCGGCCCGCGAACTGGCCCGGCGCTTCCGGGCCGTGGCCCTGCTCAAGGGCGCGGGCAGCCTCGTGGCTGCCCCGGAGGGCGACCTCCACCTCTGTCCCATCTCGGCCCCCTGCCTGGCCGCCGGAGGCTCCGGCGACGTGCTGGCCGGGCTGCTCGGTTCCTTGCTCGGCAGGGGTCTCTCCCCCTTGCGTTCAACCTGTCTTGCGGTGTATTGGCACGGTTCCGGCGGACGGATGCTCGACTCCCTCTACCCCGCCCGGGGCTGCCTGGCCCGGGAGATCGCCGACATCCTCCCCCAAGTCCACAAGGAGCGCCCATGCTGAAGGCCAAGGACATCATGACTCCGGCCCCCGTGACCCTGTCCCCCGACATGGACATTCCCACGGCCGCCCGGCTCCTCCTGGAAAAGAAGATCAACGGCGCCCCGGTGCTGGACGCCGAGGGCCGCCTGGCGGGCATCCTCTGCCAGAGCGACCTCATCGCCAAGCGCAAGAACCCGGCGCTGCCCTCCTACATCGCCTTTCTCGACGCCTTCATCCAGCTGCCGCCGACCAAGGCCCTGGAGACCGAGTGGAAGAAGGTGGCCGCCGCCACCGTGGCCCAGGCCATGACTCCCTCGCCCCGGACCGTGACCCCGGAGACGCCGCTGGAGGAGATCGCCACCCTCATGGTGGAGAAGAAGCTCTATACCCTGCCCGTGGTCGCCGACGGCAAGCTGGTCGGCGTGGTGGGCAAGGAAGACGTGCTACGGACCCTCATTATGAAAGACACGAACAGGGCGTGAACACGGAGATGACCGTCAAGCTCCGGGACGCCGAGGCCACCCTGGAGCTTGGACGCGTCCTGGGCGGGGCCTTGGCCCGATCTCCCCGGCCTCCGGCCCTGCTCCTGTGCGGGGATCTGGGCGCGGGCAAGACCACGCTCACCAGGGGACTGGTCCAGGCCCTGCCCGGGGCGGACCAGGCCGAGGTGAGCAGCCCGAGCTTCAACATCGTCAACCAGTACCCCACCCGCCCCCAGGTGGCCCACTTCGACCTCTACCGGCTGGAGAACATGCCGGTGGACGACGAAATTCTGGACCAGCTTGCGGGCGAGGGCTCGCTCAACATCGTGGAATGGGCCCAGTTCCTGGACCGGCGGCACTGGCCGGAACCCCGCCTGGAGCTGGAGCTGACAACCGACGCGGGCGGCAGGATCGCCCGCCTGAGGGCCGTCGGCATGGAGGCGGAAAACCTGCTGGAAACCGTGCGGCGGCTGCCGCCGGAAACGCTTTCCTCCAAGGAGTGAGACGCAAATGAGCATTGTGGTGCAGAAGTACGGCGGCACGTCGGTGCGCAACCTGGAGTGCCAGAAGCAGGTCCTGGCCAAGGTCAAGCGCCCGCTCCAGGACGGCGACAAGGTGGTGGTGGTGCTCTCGGCCATGTCCGGCGAGACGAACCGCCTCATCGCCCTGGGCAAGGAGTGGTCCGCCAATCCCGATCTCGCGGAAATGGACGCCCTGGTGGCCACGGGCGAGCAGGTCTCCGTGGCGCTCTTCGCCATGCTCCTCCTGAGCCACGGCATCCGCGCCCGCTCGCTGCTGGCCCACCAGATCCCGATCCACACCAGCAGCGCCTACGGCAAGGCCCGCATCACCCAGATCGACAGCACCAAGCTGAAGGCCCTGCTGGAGGACTACGACGTGCTCGTGGTCGCCGGCTTCCAGGGCATCGACGTCGACGGCCGCGTCACCACCCTGGGCCGGGGCGGCTCGGATACCTCGGGCGTGGCCCTGGCCGCCGCGCTCCAGGCCGAGGTCTGCGAAATCTACACCGACGTGCCCGGAGTCTTCACCACGGACCCGAACATCTGCTCCAAGGCCCGCAAGATGGACCGCATCGCCTATGACGAGATGCTGGAGATGGCCAGCATGGGCGCCAAGGTCCTGCAGATCCGCTCCGTGGAGTTCGCCAAGAAATACAACGTGGCGGTGCATGTGCGCTCGACCTTCAGCGACGAGCCCGGCACCATCGTGACCAAGGAGGACAAGCGCATGGAAGCCGTGCTCGTTTCCGGCATCGCCTATGACAAGGACCAGGCCCGCATCACCCTGACCCGCGTGCACGACCGCCCGGGCGTCTCGGCGGCCATCTTCGGCCCCATCGCGGCCAAGAAGATCCTCGTGGACATGATCGTCCAGAACCCCAGCAAGGACGGCCGCACGGACATCACCTTCACCGTGCCCCGGGCCGACGTCGAGCCCACCCTGAAGATCCTGGAGGGGCTCAAGCTGGAGCTCGGCTGCGAGGACATCCTGCACGACTCCGCCGTGGCCAAGATCTCGGTCATCGGCGTGGGCATGCGCAACCATTCCGGCGTGGCCTCCATGGCCTTCCAGGCCCTGAGCAAGGAGAACATCAACATCAAGATGATCTCCACCTCGGAAATCAAGATCACCTGCCTCATCGAGGAGAAGTACACCGAACTGGCCGTGCGCACCCTGCACGACGCCTTCGGACTGGAAAAGGATTCGCTCAAATCCTGACGAGGAGGGGCCATGCGACAGGTCGCCATCTACGACACCACCCTGCGGGACGGAACCCAGGCGGAGGAAATCCACCTCACCCTCGAGGACAAGCTGCGCATCGCCCTCAAGCTGGACGAGCTCGGCATCCACTACATCGAGGGCGGCTGGCCCGGCTCCAACCCCACGGACAGGCAGTTCTTCAAGGACATCCGCTCCTATGACCTGAAGAACGCCAAGGTGGCGGCATTCGGCAGCACGCGCAACGCCAAGCTGGCCCCGGAGAAGGACCCCAACCTGAAGGCCCTGGTGGACTGCAAGGCCCGGGTCCTGACCATCTTCGGCAAGACCTGGGACCTGCACGCCACGCGGGCCCTGGGCGTGTCCCTGGACGAGAACCTGGCGCTCATCGGCGACAGCCTCGCCTTCCTGCGGCCGCGCTGCGACGAGCTCTTCTTCGACGCCGAGCACTTCTTCGACGGCTTCGCCGCCAATCCCGAATACGCCCTGGCCTGCCTCGGCCGGGCCTTCGAGGCCAAGACCGACGTGCTCGTGCTCTGCGACACCAACGGCGGCCGCCTGCCCCACGAGATCGCCGCCGCCGTGGAGGCCGTGCGCAAGGCCCTGCCCAAGGCCCGCCTGGGCATCCACTGCCACAACGACTCCGAACTGGCCGTGGCCAACTCCCTGGAGGCCGTGCGCCTGGGCGCCGAGCAGGTCCAGGGGACCATCAACGGCTACGGCGAGCGCTGCGGCAACGCCAACCTCTGCTCGATCATCCCCAACCTGGAAACCAAGCTGGGGATCGCCTGCATCGGCCCGGAAAACCTCAAGAAGCTCACCACCACGGCCCACTTCGTGAGCGAGACGGCCAACCTGCGGCCCTTCCTGCGCCAGCCCTTCGTGGGCGGCTCGGCCTTCGCCCACAAGGGCGGCATCCACGTCCACGCCGTGCTCAAGGACGCCCGCACCTACGAACACATCGAGCCCGAGAGCGTGGGCAACAAGCAGCGCGTGCTCCTCTCCGACCTGGCCGGCCGCAGCAACATCATGTTCAAGGCCAAGCAGTACGGCTACGACCTGGACAAGGAAGACCCGTCTGTGCAGGACCTCCTGGCCGAGCTGAAGAACCGCGAGGCCCGGGGCTACGACTACTCCGTGGCCGAGGCCAGCTACGAAATCCTCTTCTTCCGCACCATGGGCTGGTCCAAGCGCTACTTCCAGCTCATGAACTTCCGCGTGCTGGACGCCACCGGACCGGATGGCGAGCCCTTCTCCGAGGCCACGGTCATGCTCAAGGTGCGCGGCGAGATCGAGCACACGGCCTCCACGGGCCACGGCCCGGTGAACGCCCTGGACGTGGCCCTGCGCCGGGCCCTGCTGCCCGCCTACCCCGGCCTGGCCGAGATGCGCCTGCTGGACTTCAAGGTCCGGGTCATGTCCGGCGCCTCCCGCGACACGGGCGGCACGGCCTCCTTCGTGCGCGTGCTCATCGAGTCCGGCGACAAGAACGAGCGCTGGACCACGGTGGGCGTCTCGCACAACATCATCGAGGCCAGCTGGCAGGCCCTGGTGGACTCCATCAACTACAAGCTCTTCAAGGACGATCCGCAGAAGTGGCCCGCCCAGGACCCCAAGGGCAAGGGCGGGAAACGCGAGAAGAAGGGCTGACGTGCCCCGGCTGACCGTGCTCGTTGACAACGCCGGGGCCGACGGCCTGGCCTCGGAATGGGGCCTGTCCATGGCCGTGGAGACCGGCGGCGGAGACCTCTGGCTCTGGGACGCCGGAGCTTCCGCGAAGTTCCTGTGCAACGCCCGGGCCCTGGGCCTGGACCCGTCGCGGGCGCGCGGCTTGGCCCTGAGCCACGGCCACTACGACCACACCGGCGGCATCCCGGCCCTGCTGGACGCGGGCTTTTCCGGCCCCATCCTGGTCCATCCCGAAGCGAATCGCCCGCGCTACGCCCTGCACGGCGGCACGATCGAAACCGTGGGCATTCCGGTTCCCCTGGAGCGCTTCGAACCCGTGAACCACGCGCGGGACCTCGCCCCGGACCTGACCTTCGTCACGGACATCCCCAGGCTCCCCGGCCTGCCCCAGTCCATCGGCGGCCTGTGCCTGGACCCCGGGGGCCGCGACCAGGACACCGTGCCGGACGACGCCTTTCTCCTGCTCCAGACCGCGGACGGCCCGGTGGCCGTGCTCGGCTGCTGCCACGCGGGCCTGGAAAACACCCTGGCCTGTCTGCGGGAACGATTCGGCGTCCGGCGGCTGCACGGCCTGGTGGGCGGCGCGCATCTCTACAACGCGGACCAGAAGCGCCTGGACGGCGCGCTGACCGCCCTGCGGGACTGCGGGCTGGAACGCCTCCACCTGGGCCACTGCACGGGCGAGGCCGCCGCGGCCTGGCTCGGGGAACGGCTGGGCTGCCGCCTGGAGCCCCTGCGGCCGGGGCTCGTCCTGGACTTCCCGGCTATTCCGTGAACCAGAGCCGCCGGGCCACCTCGGCGTCGACCACACCCCGGGAACGACGGTTCCAATAGAGATTCTGGGCCCGCCAAAGGTCCGTGGTCACGCCGATGTCCGCGGCCCGGGCCAGGATCACGGCGATGCGCCGCCAATCCGGGGTGGCTTCCCGCAGCAGCGCGCAGACGCTCTCCCCGATCCGTCGGGCGAGGATGTGCCCGTCGGGATGGTTCTGGCCGGTGGCGCGCAAAAAGGCGATGAGATCGGCCCGGCCGGGCACGTGGCCCATGACCCAGATCCAGCCCAGGGCGGCCCAGAGCCGTTCCCAGCAGGGGGCCTCGGTCTGGGTGGCCTGGGCCTCGCGGAAGGGGTTGAAGAAATAGACGCCGGTGCGCGCCTGCTCCATCTGCTCGCTCCAGACGCGGCCCTCGGCCCGGAGCACCCACTTGACCGCCAGATCCTGCCGCTTCTCCCAGGGAAGGTACTGGCCGGGAACGCATTTCTGCGCCCCCCGGCTCTCGGATTCGATGCGCACGCAACTGCTCATGGGATCGCCGGACTCGCTCTGCTCCCAGACCCAGGTGCAACGGTCCACGCCGGGCTCATGCCGCCAGGCGATGGCCGCCCGTCCCCTGGGGTGCCCCTCCTCGCTGAGCCCGTCCAGGGACACCTCCACGCTCACCCCGGGCCAGGAGGCCGTGGCCGACTCTCCGCTGGGCGGCATGCGGCCCTCGGCCCAGAGCGAGTACAATCCCTGGGCCACCAGGCTCTCCGCCGTTTCCCGACGTGAACGGACCTCCTTGGTCCACAGGTCCACGCCCGAGCCCAGGGCCGGATCGTTGGAGGCCGCCAGGGTCAGGTGCGAGAGGAGCATCGGCTCCAGGTCACGGCAGCCCGTGCGCTGGGCCAGGCCCATGGCCCGCAGGGCGAAGGTCAGGGCGTTGAGCGGCTCGATGCGGCCCAGGTCGTCGAAGAACCAGGCGCAACTGGCGAAGGACGAGAGGGCCCACTTCTGCATGGTCAGGAGCTTGAAGCCGGTGTCCCGGGCCGCGTCGTCCAGGCCGGGCAGGAAATGCCGCTCCCCGAACTCGCCGTTCTTCCAGAGCCCCGCGAGCACCTTGCCGAAATCCGTGAAGGCCTCCTCGGGGTCGCGGAACACGCGGCCGCCCACCTCCCGGAAGTGGACGTCCATCTCGGTCTTGACCGCGTTCAGCCCGTCGCGCAAGGGCTTGCGCCAGTGCTGGCCCCAGCCGGGATGCCCGCCGGTGGTGCAGCCGCAGTCCGAGCGCCAGCGCTCCACCCCGTGCACGCAGCTCCAGGACGAGGCCTGGCGCAGCCGGGCCCGCGAGCGCGGCGGGTTGGCCGCCAGATAGGCCCCGTAGTTGGTCACCCGCCAGCCGTCGCGGCCCGCGCGGGCCTGGGACAGGACGTAGGCCAGGGCCATCTCGCCGAAGGAGAAATGGTGGCCGTAGGTCTCCCCGTCCGTGGCCAGGGAGAGCAGGCCGGGACGCCCGGCGCCGTTGATCCGGCTCCAGAAGCGTTCGCCGTCGCGCAGGAGCCCCTCGAAGGCCACGGACTGGGACAGTGGGCCGTCGTAGAAGAACACCGCGATGGAGCGGCCGCCGGAAAGCTCCACGAGATAGGGCCGGGTGATGTCCAGGTCGCCCTCGTGGGCCTCCCGCCACTGGCCGTCGCCGTCGGCCACGGCCTCCACCTGGCGTGGGGCCAGGATGGTGTAGGCGATGCCCGCGTCGGCCAGGATCTCCAGGGTGCGGTCGTCCACGGCCGCCTCGGAGAGCCACATGCCCTCGGGCTTGCGGCGGAAGCGGGCCTCGAAGTCGGCCACGGCCCAGGCCACCTCGGCCCGGCGGTCGAGGTCCGTGGCCAGGGGCATGATGACGTGGTGGTATATCTGGGCCAGGGCGTTGCCGTGGCCCAGGCGCTCCAGGCTCCTGCGGTCGGCCTCCAGGACCCGGGCGTAGGCGTCCGGGGCGTGGCGCTCCATCCAGGTGAGCAGCGTGGGCCCGAAGTTGAAGCTCATCCACTCATAGCAGTTGAGCAGCTCCATGATCCGGCCGCCGCCGTCCAGACGCCGGGCATGGGCCAGGGGGCCGTAACTCTCCCGGCAGATGCGCTCGTTCCAGTTGCGGGCCGGGGCCGCGCTGCCCTCTGGAAAGACCATGTCCATCCACGGGTCCTCGCGGGGCGGCTGGTAAAAATGGCCGTGGATGCAGAGGAACTTGTCGGGCATGGGCTCACCTCGCTGTTGCCCCCAACATAGCCCCAACCGGCCGCCGAGTCCAAGGCCGGAGCGGAAGAAAAAAACGCCCCGCCGGAAATGTCGGCGGGGCGTCGAGGCTGTCCGGGGACCGGAAACGCTACATCATCCCGGCGACCTTGCGCATGAGGCGCACGAGCTGGTTCGTGAAGCCGGCCTCGTTGTCGTACCAGATGATGAGCTTGAGCATGGTGCCGCCGATCACCGAGGTGAGCGCCGCGTCCACCACGCCGCCGTGGGTCGAGCCGATGTAGTCCGTGGAGACCAGGGGCTCCTCGGAGAAGCCCATGCTGTCGTTGGCTCCGGCCTTGAGCAGGGCGTTGACCTCCTCCTTGGAGGTGGCGCGCTCCAGCTCGCAGACCAAGTCCACCAGGGAGACGTTGGGCGTGGGCACGCGCACGGCCATGCCGTCCAGGCGGCCCTTGAGCGCCGGGATGACCAGGGTGGCGGCCTTGGCCGCGCCTGTGGTCGTGGGGATCATGTTCACGGCGCAGGCCCGGGCGCGGCGGATGTCCTTGTGCGAGCCGTCCAGCACGCGCTGGCTCATGGTGTAGGAGTGCACCGTGGTCATCAGGCCGTGGCGGATGCCGTAGGCCTCGTGGATGAGCTTGGCGGCCGGGGCCAGGCAGTTGGTGGTGCAGGAGGCGTTGGAGATGATCCGGTGTTCGGGCTTGAGCTCGGAGTCGTTGACGCCCATGACGATGGTGGCGTCGGGTTCCTTGGCCGGGGCGCTGACCACGACCTTCTTGGCTCCGCAGGCTAGGTGCTTCTCGCAGGAGGCGCGGTCCGTGAACTTGCCCGTGGTCTCGATGACCAGGTCGCAGCCCAGCTCGCCCCAGACCCACTCGCCCGGGCCCTTGCGGGTCACGGTGACGGGATGGTCCTTGAGGGTGAAGCCGGTCTCGGTGGGCGCGGCGTGCGGAAAGCGGCCGTGCACCGAGTCGTAGCGCAGCAGATGGCACAGCTCGCTGTTGGTGGCCCTGGCGTTCACGGCCACCAGTTCGAAGTCCTTCTCGTCGACCAGAAGCCGGGTCAGGTAGCGGCCGATGCGGCCGAAACCGTTGATGCCGATGCGAACAGACATGCGTCCTACTCCTTCTCCTTGCCTCGCTGACGGCTCAGGCCTTGCCCGAGCAACCCAGCACGTTCCTGATCTTGTGCCGCACCATGTTCTTGACCGCCTCGCGGGCGGGGCCGAGGTACTGGCGGGGGTCGAAGTCCGCCGGATGCTCGGTGAAATGCTTGCGGATGGTGGCCGTCATGGCCAGCCGGATGTCCGTGTCGATGTTGATCTTGCACACCGCCATGCTTGCGGCCTTGCGCAGCAGATCCTCGGGCACGCCGCGCGCGCCGCCCACCTGGCCGCCGTACTGGTTGGCCATGGCCACGAACTCCTGGGGCACCGAGGACGCGCCGTGGAGCACGATGGGGAAGCCGGGCAGAAGCTTGCCGACCTTTTCCAGGCGCTCGAAGTCGAGCTTGGCCTCGCCCTTGAACTTGTAGGCCCCGTGGCTCGTGCCGATGGCGATGGCCAGGGAGTCGCAGCCGGTCTTGCCCACGAACTCGGCGGCCTGGTCCGGGTCGGTGTAGATGCTCTCCTCCGAGCTGACCTCGTCCTCCACTCCGGCCAGCCGCCCCAGCTCGGCCTCCACCCAGACGCCCTTGGAGTGGGCGTACTCGACCACCTTCTTCGTCTCGGCGATGTTCTCCTCGAAGGGCAGATGCGAGCCGTCGATCATCACCGAGGTGAAGCCCCCGTCGATGACCTCCTTGCAGATCTCGAAGTTCTGGCCGTGGTCCAGGTGCAGGACCACGGGCAGGTCCGTGAGGGCCATGGCCGCTTCCATGAGCTTGATGATGTAGATCTGCTGGGCGTATTTGCGGGCCCCGGCCGAGACCTGGAGGATGAGCGGGGAACGCTCCTCCTGACCGGCGGCCATGATGCCCTGGATGATCTCCATGTTGTTCACGTTGAAGGCGCCGATGGCGTAGCCGCCGGCGTAGGCCTTCTGGAACATCTCCTTGGGGGTGACGAGCGGCATTGGGTCCTCCTTGGCTTGTGTGCGGCCGGGCCGGGCCCGGAACCGGGGGTGAAGTATATTCCGCGAAACGAAAGGCGTCAATGAGCCACGGGCTTTTCCAGCATCCCGCGCAACTGCTCGCGGGTCTCTGGATCGTTGAAATCGAAGCGCAGGGGCGTGAGCGTCACGTGTCCCTCGGTGAGCAGGAGCCGGTCGCGGCCCCGACTGATCTGGCCCGGGGGGATCTCTCCGGCCAGCCAGTAGTAGGGTCTGCCGCGGGGGTCGCTGCGGGTCTCGTACCAGTCCTGGTAGGAAGCCCGGGTGTGCGGGCAGACCACCAGCTCCTTGGCCAGGGACAGGTCGCAGGCCGGGAAGTTCAGGTTCAGCACGCACTTGGGCGGCAAGCCCTCCCAGGCCACCCGGCGGGCCAGCCGCTCGGCGTAGGCGGCCTGCCCCGAGAGGTCGCGGGGGTTGAAGTCGTCCATGGACACGGCCAGGGCGGGCAGGCCCATGAGCGCGCCCTCGGTGGCCGCCGAGACCGTGCCGGAGTAAAGGATGTCCACGCCCACGTTGGCTCCGGCGTTGATGCCCGAAACCACCAAGTCGGGCTGGCGGGAGAGCAGCGTGGACAGGGCCAGCTTCACGCAGTCCACGGGCGTGCCGTAGACGCCCCGGCCCTCGAAGCCGTCCTCCACGAATTCCTTGACCCGCAGGGGCATGCTGATGGTCACGGCGTGGCCCACGGCCGACTGTTCGGTCACGGGAGCCACCACGCTCACCTCGTGCCCGGCGTCCGTGAAGGCCCGGTACAGGGCCCGCAGGCCCACGGCCTGGATTCCGTCGTCATTGGTCAGCAGGATGTTCATGAACCCTCGCGCCTCGGCGCGGTGTTTGACATTGCGGTCGCTTCGGGGCAGTTTCCAGCATCACGCTCCCGCCCTTCCGGCGAGGTAGCGCAACCCCAGCCCGATGGCAAGAAACGTGAGCGGCAAGAACACTTTCGTCCGCGACCTCAGCGCCGGACAGCAGATCCAGGACCTCTTCCTCGTGGCCGAGGCCAAGCTCGGCCAGTCCCGCAACGGCCCCTATTGGAGCCTGACCCTCTCCGACCGCAGCGGCCAGGTGGAGGCCAAGATCTGGAGCCCGCTCAGCCAGGAGTTCTCCGAAATCCCGGCCGGACGCTTCGTGCGCGTGCGCGGGGCCGTGACGAGCTTCCGCGACCGGCCCCAGGTCGTGGTGGAGCGCCTGGAGCTCCTGCCCGAGGCCGACAACGGCGTGACGCTCGCGGACTTCCTGCCCGCCAGCGTCCGGCCGCCCGAGGAGATGCTGGAGGAGATCGAGGACCTCTGCACCGAGCACCTGGAGCACAAGCCCTGGAAGAACCTGGTCCGCAAGGTCCTGCGCGACGAGGAAATCCGCTCCCGGCTGCTGGCCGGAACCGGGGCCAAGACCGTGCACCACGCCTACATGGGCGGGCTCCTGGAGCACACCCTGGCCGTGCTGCGGCTCTGCCTGGCCCACTGCGACCTCTATCCCCGCCTGGACCGCCAAATCCTGGTGGCGGCGGCCGTGTTCCACGACCTGGGCAAGGCCTGGGAGCTGTCCGGCGGCCTGACCAACGACTACACGGACCAGGGGAGGCTCCTGGGCCATATCTGGATCGGGCTGGAGAAGCTCGAACCCTTCCTGACCAAGGCCAAGGACCTGGACGAGCAGCTCATCCTGCACCTCAAGCACATCATCCTCTCGCACCACGGCGAGTACGAATTCGGCTCGCCCCGGCGGCCCAAGACCCCGGAGGCCTTCGTCCTGCACTACGCCGACAACCTGGACGCCAAGCTGAACACCATCGCCGCGGCCTTCGAGGACCTGGACCCGGCCGGGAGCCCCTGGACCGGCTTCCAGCGCTACCTGGACCGCTACCTCTACCGCCCCACGCCCACGCCGGACGGCCGGAACCAGGACCAAAAGCCCCCGAGCGCGCAGTACATGCTGCCCATCAAGGGCTGAGCGGCTCTCAGCCGGGCCCGCGGTGGCCGATGGCGGAACGGGCTCCGGCTCCAGATGGATGCGGGCTGAAGCCCCTCCGTCCTCGCTTGCCAGGACGATGCGCCTGGAGTACAACGGCCATACCTCGTAACTCCAAGAAACGGCACCACAATCCTGACATCGGCGGACGTTGACATGTTCATCACTCTTGAAGGAATCGAAGGAACGGGCAAGAGCACCCAACTCAAGCTCATGGCCGAGTATCTGGAATCCCGGGGCCAGGACGTGCTCCTGACCCGTGAACCCGGCGGCAGCGACCTGGGCCGGGAGCTGCGGCGCATGCTCCTGCACATGGACAGCCAGGGCATGGCCCCCACGGCCGAGCTGTTCCTCTACCTGGCCGACCGGGCCCAGCACGTGGCCCAGGTCATCCGGCCCGCGCTGGAGGCCGGGAAGTGGGTCATCTCCGACCGCTTCGCGGACTCCACCGTGGTCTACCAGGGCTACGGCCGGGGCCTGGACCCCAAGCTCCTGCACTCGCTCAACGCCGTGGCCGTGGACGGGCTCTGGCCCGAGATGACCATACTCCTGGACCTGGACCCGGAAACCGGCCTGAACCGCGCCCTGGCCCGCAACCTGCGCGAGGGCAAGAGCCGCGAGGAGGGCCGCTTCGAGGCCGAGGCCCTGGACTTCCACCGCCGCGTGCGCGAGGGCTACCTCACCTGGGCGGCGCTCCATCCGGACCGGTTCCGGCTGGTGGACGGCAAGGAAACGCCCGAGGTGGTCTTCCAGCGCGTGCGCGACCTGCTGGAACCCCACCTGCCATGAGCGACGCGGCCTCCTGCTCCCCGGCCCCCGCCCGCCTCAAAGCCTTCCGCCTCTTCCTGGACGGCGCCAAATTCCTCCTGCTCCTCACCGCCCTGGCCTGGCTTCTGGGCCGGGGCAGCGAAATGCTCGGCTACAATTGGCAGTGGTACCAGGCGCCCCGCCACCTGGCCCAATTCCAGGACGGCCGATTCATTCCGGGCCCCCTGCTGGGCGGCCTGCTGGTGACCCTGCGGATCACGGGCCAGGGCCTGGTCCTGGCGCCCTGCCTGGGGCTGGCGGCGGCCCTGCTCCTGCTCTCCGACTCGCCCGTGGGGCGTTTCCTGGCCCGTTCCTACGTGGAGCTCATCCGCAACACGCCCCTGCTCATCCAGCTCTTCTTCGCGGCCTTCGTCATGGCCCCCCTGCTCGACCTGGAGGCCGAGACCGCCGCCGTGCTGTCCCTGAGCCTCTTCGAGGGGGCCTACGCGGCGGAGATCATCCGCGCCGGGATCACCAGCATCGACCGGGGCCAGTGGGAGGCCGCCGAAAGCTTCGGCCTGACCACCTGGCAGGCCTACCGCCACGTGATCCTGCCCCAGGCCCTGCGCCGCGTGCTGCCGCCCCTGGCGGGCCAAGCCGTGTCCCTGGTCAAGGACTCGGCCCTGGTCAGCACCATCGCCATCCACGACCTGACCATGGAGGGCCAGATCATCGTCTCGCGGACCTTCCTGGCCTTCGAGATCTGGTTCGCCGTGGCCGGGCTCTACCTGGCCGTGACGTTCCTGCTCTCCTTCCTGGTGAATCGCCTGGATAAGCGGCTCAGGCTGGTGTAGGGTTCACACTGCGATCAACCCCCAACCCGTGGAGGACGCCATGACCTTGTGGAGAACCTTCGTCTCGGGCCTGGTGACGCTCATCGTCGTCGTGGGCCTGGCCGCCGACGTGCGGGCAGAAACGGCGCGCGCCGAGATCGCGCGCCAGAGCACCCTGGAGGACGTGCTCAAGCGCGGCGTGCTGCGCGTGGGCTTCTCGACCTTCGTGCCCTGGGCCATGCAGGCCAAGGACGGGGAGTTCGTGGGCTTCGAGATCGACGTGGCCCGCAGGCTGGCCGAGGACATGGGCGTGAAGGCCGAGTTCGTGCCCACCAAATGGGACGGCATCATCCCGGCCCTGCTCACCGGGAAGTTCGACATCATCATCGGCGGCATGGGCATCCGGCCCCAGCGCAACCTGAAGGTCAACTTCTCGATCCCCTACGAGTACACCGGCATGGCCATCGTGGCCAACAAGGCGAAGGCCGCCGGATTCAAGACCCTGGCCGACTTCAACAAGCCCGGCGTGATCGTCGCCGTGCGCCTGGGCACCACGGCCCAGGAAGCGGCCCAGAACTTCCTGCCCAAGGCCGAGATCAGGCCCTTCAACGACGAGGCCCAGGCCATCCTGGAACTGGTCAACGGCCGGGCGCACGCCATGGTGGCCTCGGCCCCGCTGCCGCGCATCCAGGCCGCCCAGCACCCGGACAAGCTCTTCCTGCCGCTGGGCGACGCGGACTTCACCCGCGAGCCCATCGGCTTCGCCGTGCGCAAGGGCGACCCGGACTTCCTCAACTTCCTGGACAACTGGATCCGCGCCACCAACTCCCTGGGCTGGCTCGACGCGCGCTTCAAGTACTGGTTCGAAACCGAGGACTGGAAGGGACTGGTCGAGTAACCGCATGTCCCGACCCGCGACCCTGCGGCGGCCCGGGGCCCGCGTCCTGGACGCGGCCCTGGTCCTGATCGTCTGCCTGGCCCTGGCCTGGCTGGCCCTGCGCCTGGACCGCCTGGACTACCGCTGGAACTGGGGCGTGCTGGCCCAGGCCTTCTGGCGCGAGGGCAGCGCCACGCCCGGCCCCCTGCTCCAGGGCCTGTTCACCACCGTGCGCCTGAGCCTCTGGTCCGGGCTCCTGGCCCTGGTCCTGGGCACGCTCATGGCCCTGGCCCGGGTCAGCCCCCGGCCCTTCCGGCGCATGGTCGGCACAACCTACGTGGAGGTGGTCCGCAACCTGCCGCCCCTGGTCCTGGTCTTCCTGGGCTACTTCTTCCTCGGCAGTCAGTTGGCCGCGGCCCTGGACCTCCAGGAGCGCGTCCTGGCCCTGCCGCCTTGGGCCCAGGACACGCTCTCCTGGGTCCTGGGGCCGCCGGGCCAGTTCCCGGAGCTGCTTTCGGCCGTGCTCGTGCTCGGCCTGCTGGAGGGGGCCTACATCACCGAGATCGTGCGCGCGGGCATCCGCTCCCTGGCCCCCGAGCAATGGGAGGCCTCCTGCGCCCTGGGCCTGACCCGGGGCCAGCAGCTGCGCCACGTGATCCTGCCCCAGGCCATGACGCGCATGCTCCCGGCCCTGGCAGGGCAGTTCATCTCCACGGTCAAGGACACGGCCATCGTCTCGGTCATCTCCGTGCGCGAGGCGACCTTCCAGGCCACGGAGCTTTCGGCCGCCACCTACCGGACCTTCGAAATCTGGATCACGGTCCTGGCCCTCTACCTCGTGCTCAGCGGGACCTGCTCCCTGGCCGCGCGGCGGCTGGAGGCGCGCCTGGCCCGCCGCGAGGCCGCCGGAGTCCGCAACGGTCCGCTTTGACAGAAAGACCGGAAACGATCATAGTTTCAAGCCAAGAACCATCCCGGCCAGGCGCCCGGAAACCCACGCCGGAAAGGAGAACCGCCATGTCCCACGACATCAGGCTCTACGCCCTGAGCACCTGCATCCACTGCAAGAACACCAAGGCCTATCTCGACGAATGCGGCGACGCCTACGAGTGCGTCTTCGTGGACAAGCTGGAGGGCGAGGAGCGCAAGCGGATCATCGACGAGGTGAAGAAGCTCAACCCGGCGGTGTCCTTCCCCACCATGGTCATCGACGGGGAGGTCATCGTGGGCTTCAACAAGGACCGCATCAACAAGGCCCTCGGGAAGTGATCGTGGACGCCAGGCAACTCTTCGAACAGCTGCGCCGGTTCCAGGAGCCCAAGGGCTATTACTTCAACACGGACATGGAGATGACCATGCCCCTGCTGGAGAGCCTGCTGACCAACAAGGAGCGCTACGGCTACATGGCCTGCCCCTGCCGCCTGGCCAACGGGACCTTCGAGCAGGACAAGGACATCGTCTGCCCCTGCTCCTACCGCGAGGACGACGTGCGCGAATACGGGGCCTGCTTCTGCGGCCTGTACGTGTCCCGGGAGTGGAACGAGGACAAGATTCCCCGCGAGATCGTGCCGGAAAGAAGACCGCCGGAGAAGATTCTCGGCTAGGGATTCGCCCGGGAAACCGGGGCTCCGCCCCGGGCCCGCCAGGGGCCGATGGTCCCTGTATCCGCGTCACACGATCTGAAAAGATGAATTATTCCACAAGGTCGGCCCTGATCTTGGCCACGACCTTGAGCACGCTTCCCGGGCCGCCGAGTTGGGGCAGGTGCGCGTCCCCGGGGAAGAAGACCACGAACAGCCCGGGCCGCAGGCCGAAGGTTTCGGCCCCGGCAGCCGGGGCGCGGTGGAAGGCGACGTCCTTGTCCGGGTCGTAGTCCCCATCGCACGTCAGCCCCTCACGCGGAACCCAGCCGCAACGCTCCTCCCCGCGCACCACCATCTGCACGTCCGCGTAGACCCGGTGGCTCTCGAAGCGGGCCTGCTCCGGCAGTCGCAGCGCGCCCTCGAAGAGGTTCACCCAAGCGTCGCGGCCCTGGATTTCGCGCTCGCCGAGCGGCGAATCGGGCGTCAGCCCGGCCAGGCAGAGGCGCACCCGTTCCATGAGCGGCGAACGGAAGTAGAGCCCCCAGTTTTCCAGTCGGTCGAGGATCATCGCGTTTCCTCCACGTCAACGGGTTCAAGCGAGCGCAGCCAGGCGGCGAAACTCTCCCGGCCCCGTTCGGCGTGCAGTTCCTTGCGCACGGCCTTCTTGGCCTTGCGGTTCAGGGGCGGCATGAGCCCGAAGTGCACGTTGGAAGGCTGGAAACGCCGCGCCGGGGGCGTGCGCAGATGGCCCAGAAGCGCGCCCAGGGCCGTCTCCCGGGGCGGCAGGGACACCGCCGGGCCCGCGCCGAGCTTCCCGGCCAGGGACAGCCCCAGCCAGAGCCCGCAGGCCGAGGATTCGAGATAGCCCTCCACGCCGGTGATCTGACCCGCCAGATACACGCCGGGTCGGGCCTTCAGCTCCAGCTCCGGGGTGAGCACGCCCGGCGCGTCCACGTAGGTGTTGCGGTGGATGCTGCCCAGGCGCAGGAACTCGACCCGCTCCAGGCCCGGAATCATGCGGAAGACGCGCTTCTGCTCCGGGTAGGTCAGCTTGGTCTGGAAGCCCACGAGGTTGTAGGCCGTGCCCTCGCGGTTCTCGGCCCGCAGTTGGACCACGGCGTAAGGCTGGCGGCCGCTGCGCGGGTCCGTGAGGCCCACGGGCTTGAGCGGGCCGAAGGCCAGGGTCATCTCGCCGCGCTCGGCCATCTCCTCCACGGGCAGGCAACCCTCGAAATGCACGGCCTGCTCGAAGTCCCGGGGCGGGACCTTCTCGCCCGCCAGGAGCGCGGCGACGAAGGCCTTGTACTGCTCCTCGTCCAGCGGGCAGTTCAGGTAGTCGTGGTCCTCGGGCCGGTAGCGCGAGCCCAGGAAGGCCACGTCCATGTCCACGGAGTCCGCCGAGACGATGGGCGCGATGGCGTCGTAGAAATAGAGCCGCTTGCCGCCCACGGCCAGGGCCAGGCTCTCGGCCAGGGGCGCCGAGGCCAGGGGCCCGGCGGCCAGGACCACGGTCGAGGCCTCGGCCAGCTCGGGATCGTCCAGGGAAAGCACCTCGCGCCGGATGAGCTCGATGTTGGGCTCGGCCTCCACCGCGCGGGTCATTTCGGCCGAGAACAGGTCGCGGTCCACGGCCAGGGCCTTTCCGGCGGGCACGCGCGTGGCCTCGGCCGCCGCCATGACCGCGCTGCCCAGGGCGCGCATCTCCTCCTTGAGCAGGCCCACTCCCGTGGTGGGCTCCTCGGAGCGCAGGGAATTGGAGCAGACCAGCTCGGCCAGCCCCGGGCTGCCGTGGGCCTCGGAATAGCGCTGGGGCTTCATCTCGTAGAGCCGCACCGCCACTCCCCGCCTCGCCAGGGCCAGGGCGCATTCGCACCCGGCCAGACCTCCGCCGATCACCGCCACCAGGGACAAGGACACCTCCGGCGCGGGTTGTGGGAACCCGCTGTTTTGCGTACCATGCGCTTCTGAAAAAGCTCAACCTCAACTTGAAGGAAAGCGAAGAATCCAATGGCCGAGCCGCTCTTGAGCATCCAGGAACTCTGCACCGACTTCCTGGGCGTCCGGGGCCAAGCCCGGGCCGTGGACGGCGTGAGCCTGGACGTCCTGCCCGGGGAAACCCTGGCCCTGGTGGGCGAATCGGGCTGCGGCAAGACCGTGCTGGCGCTTTCCGTGCTCCGACTGATACCCGATCCTCCGGGCCGCGTCACCTCCGGCCGGGCGCTCTTTCGCGGCCGGGACCTCCTGGCCCTGCCCGAGGCCGAGATGCGCGGCCTGCGCGGCAGCGCCCTGTCGATGGTCTTCCAGGAGCCCATGACCTCGCTCAACCCCGTGTTCCGCGTGGGCGAGCAGATCGCCGAGTCCCTGCGCCTGCACAAGGGCCTGGACAAGAAGGCGGCCTGGAGCGCGGCCGTGGACATGCTCGACCGTGTCGGCATCCCGGCCCCGGCCGAACGCGCGACGAGCTTTCCCCACGAGATGTCCGGCGGCATGCGCCAGCGGGTCATGATCGCCATGGCCTTGGCCTGCGACCCGGACCTGCTCCTGGCCGACGAGCCCACCACGGCCCTGGACGTGACCATCCAGGCCCAGATTCTGGACCTCCTGGTCCAGGTGCGCGAGCGCCGCGCGGGCGGGGCCACCCTGCTCATCACCCACGACCTGGGCGTGGTGGCCCGGGCCGCCGACCGCGTGGCCGTGATGTACGCGGGCCAGATCATGGAGCAGGCCCCGGTGGGCCGCCTGTTCAAGAACCCGCTGCATCCCTATGCCCAGGGCCTGCTGGCCTCCCTGCCCCGGCCCGGCTCGCGCGGACGGCTCACGCCCATTCCCGGGACCGTGCCCTCGATCTTCGACCTGCCCCGGGGCTGCCGCTTCCATCCGCGCTGCCCCAAACGCTTCCAACCATGCGACAGCGAAGCCCCGCCCCTGTTCACCCCCGAGGCCGGGCACGACGTGCGCTGCTGGCTCTACCGATGACCCACGACGCCCCCCTTCTCGAAGCCCGCGACCTGTCCCGCCGCTACCGCGTACGCGGCGGCCTGCTGGACCTCTCCCCGGCCACGGTGCGCGCCCTGGACGGCGTGAGCCTGAGCTTGGCCCCGGGCGAGACCCTGGGGTTGGTGGGCGAATCCGGCTGCGGCAAGTCCACCCTGGCGCGCCTGCTCCTGGCCCTGGAGCGGCCCACCTCCGGCCAGGTGCTCTACAGGGGCCGGGACGTGGGGGAATGGCCGGAGAAGGAATTCCGGCGCAAGGTCCAGATGGTCTTCCAGGACCCGTACTCCTCCCTGAACCCGCGCCAGCGGATCGGATCGGCCGTGGGCGAGGCCCTGGACATCCATGGCCTGGGCACGCCCCGGGAGCGCCGGGAGCGCGTGGCCGAACTGCTCGCCCTGGTGGGGCTCTCGGCAGAGCAGGCGGACCGCTACCCGCACGAATTTTCCGGCGGCCAGCGCCAGCGCGCGGCCATCGCCCGGGCCCTGGCCCTGAGCCCGGAGCTGGTCATCTGCGACGAGCCGGTCTCGGCCCTGGACGTGTCCATCCAGGCCCAGGTGCTGAACCTCCTGGCCGACCTCCAGGAACGGCTGGGCCTGACCTACCTGTTCATCTCCCACAGCCTCTCCGTGGTCGGCCACGTGAGCGACCGGGTGGCGGTCATGTACCTCGGGCGGCTGGTGGAGCTGGCCCCGGCCGACGACCTCTTCGCCGCTCCCCTGCACCCCTACACGCGCACCCTTCTGGCCGCCGCGCCCGTGCCCGACCCTGTCTCTTATACACATCTGACGCTGCCGACGATCCACGTG